>JAYVJD010000382.1:0-6457 GCA_043769625.1 Pseudomonadota bacterium
GCTGGCCAACACATCGGCCAGCAAACCAGCATTTTTATTTATCGCGGACGAAACCCCGCTGCACAAAAAACTCGGTGTGTTCGAAAACCGTGGCTAACGGCATGCCAATTATTGAATAAAGGGAACAGCGTGACGCAAGTAACTTATTTATGGAACCCGCCACCGGTTTATTCGTTACCAGTGCGTGGCAAAACAGAGCGCCTGCCGATTAACCGCCTGTTTTTTGTTGGCCGCAATTACCATGCGCATGCGATTGAAATGGGTAAGCCGGTGGACAAGAGTAGCGAACGACCGTTCTATTTCACCAAGGCGCCATCGACACTGGTGGAAAGCGGTGCGACCGTAGCCTATCCACCGGAGACCTCCAACTACCATCACGAAATGGAGCTGGTATTGGCCATCGGCAAAGCGGGCTTCCGCGTGGCCGAAGCGGACGCCGCATCGATTATCTACGGCTACGCTTGCGGCCTCGATATGACACGCCGCGATTTGCAACTGGCCGCGCGCGACAAAGGCCGCCCGTGGGATTTTGGCAAAGATGTGGAAGGTTCTGCCGTAGTATCCGAAATTGTGCCGATACCACGCAAAGTCATCAGCAGTGGGGCGCTCGAATTGACGGTCAACGGACAGCCGAGACAAAAATCTGACATCGACAAACTGATCTGGAATATTCCCGAGCTGATTGCGGATTTGTCCAAGTTTTATCATTTGCAGGCGGGCGATTTAATTTTTACCGGCACGCCTGAAGGAGTCGGGCCGGTGGTTGCCGGAGACTTGATCGAAGGTCACATCGATGGCGTTGGCAAAATCAGCTTGCGCGTCGGTCCCGCCGAACAATGACTGCGCACCCGCCAATGAAACTCTACAACTTTTTCCGTAGTGGCACTTCACACCGGCTGCGCATTGCGTTGCGGCTCAAAGGTTTGGAAATTGACTATGTGCCGGTCGATTTGCGTAAGAACGAGAATTGGGGAGATGCTTACCAAGCGCTCAATCCCCAAGGGCTAGTGCCCGCATTGGTGAAAGATGGGCGCGTACTGATCCAATCGCCCGCCATCATTGAATGGCTGGAGGAAAGCTATCCGTCGCCAGCTTTGCTACCCGCCGCTGCGGATGATCGCGTCCATGTACGTGCGCTGGCCGCCATCGTCGGCTGTGACATTCATCCCGTCAATAACAAACGCATACTCGACACTTTGCGCCGCGACTTCGGCGCGGACGAAACTAAAGTGAACGCTTGGTGTGCCAGTTGGATTACCGCTGGTTTTGATGCCATTGAATCCTTGCTGGCAGCCGATACCCAACGCGGCGATTTTTGTTTTGGTAATAGCCCGACTCTGGCTGACGTTTACTTAATTCCCCAAATTGAAAGCGCGCGCCGCTTCAAAGTGGAGTTGGCGCGCTGGCCGATGATCAGCGCAGTGGATAAGGCCTGTAGTCAGATCGATGCTTTTCGCTTGGCTGCCCCAGCATTGCAGCCCGACGCAGGCTGAAATGTAATTAAGGTATAAAATATTATTTTGCTGCAATCAAAATAAAAACTTTCAAGGAGAGTGAAGATGGCCGAGTTATCCAGCGCCGACCACAGTATCAATCCGCCGCAGGTTCGTATTCCTCGCGAATACAACGCTGCGCATGATTTGCTCGAACGCAATCTCAAAGCAGGGCGCGGCAGCAAGACTGCGGTCATCGATGATGCCGGTCGTTACACTTATCAAGAGCTTGCGCACCGCACTAATCGCTTTGCCAACGCTTTGCAAAATCTCGGCATACAGCGCGAACAGCGCATCGTTCTGGCGTTGCACGATTCCATCGATTTCCCAGCGGCATTTCTTGGCGCGATCAAAGCCGGCGTGATTCCCATTCCTGTCAACACTTTGCTTACCACCAAAGATTTTGATTACATGCTGCGCGATAGTCGCGCCTGCACACTGGTCGTGTCGCAAGCGCTATACGACACCTTCGAGCCGATTTTGAATAACCAGCCGAATTTGCACCACATTATTGTCTCGGGCAGTGATGCTAAAGGTCACCTGTTGTTCAGCCATATTTGCGCGCAAGCAGTGCCTGAATTTAACGCGGCCGAGACCAGTTGCGACGATATCGCTTTCTGGCTCTACTCTTCTGGCTCGACCGGCTCGCCTAAGGGCACGGTGCACCTGCATTCGCACTTGATGCAAACCGCCGAGCTTTACGGGAAAGCGGTGCTTGGAATTAAACAATCGGACGTGGTGTTTTCTGCCGCGAAATTGTTTTTTGCTTATGGATTGGGTAACGGTTTGACGTTTCCCATCTCCGTCGGCGCGACGGCAGTTTTGATGGCGGAGCGGCCGACGCCGCATGCGGTCGCGCATGTATTAAAACAACATCAGCCAACGATTTTTTACGGCGTGCCCACGCTTTATGGCGCGATGCTCGCCAGCGCAGACTTACCGCAGAAAAACGAGTTGTCTTTACGCCTGTGTACGTCGGCCGGCGAAGCTTTACCGGCTGACATCGGCAAACGTTGGACAGAAAAATTCGGGGTGGAAATTCTCGACGGTATCGGCTCGACCGAGATGCTGCATATTTTTCTTTCCAACCGCCCCGGCGACGTTCGCTATGGCACGACGGGCAAACCCGTTCCCGGCTACGACATTCGCCTAGTCGATGATCAAAATAACCCTGTAGAGCAGGGCGAGCTGGGTGAACTGCAGATTTCCGGGCCCAGCGCAGCGATTATGTATTGGAATAACCGCGAACGCAGCCGCCAGACTTTTATGGGCGCGTGGACGCGTAGCGGCGATAAATACAGGCAGGACGCCGACGGTTACTATGTATATAGTGGCCGCACAGACGACATGCTTAAAGTCAGTGGGCAATATGTGTCACCTTTTGAGGTGGAGAGCGCGTTACTCACCCATCCGTCGGTGCTGGAAGCGGCAGTGATAGGCGTGGAAGACGAACAAGGCTTGCTCAAACCCAAGGCTTTTATCGTCCTCAAGCCGAATAGCGCAAGCGGAAATGGGCTGGCGGAAGAACTCAAGCAGCATGTAAAATCGCGGCTTACGCCGCACAAATATCCGCGCTGGTTTGAGTTCGTGAATGAGCTGCCAAAGACCGCTACAGGGAAAATTCAGCGGTTTAAATTGCGGGCAATGGATCAAAATAAGCTGTAGAAAGTAATTTGTTTAATTGGGGTTTCACTTTTCTGAGGAGAAAATTTTTTATGATTAGCACACAAAAATTCATTCGTTTTAGCGCAATTGCCGCCAGCCTATTGGTAGCCGGTTCGGCAGCGGCGCAAGACGCAAAAATAAAAGTCGGTTTGATGCTGCCCTATAGCGGTACTTTTGCGTCGCTGGGCAAAGACATCACCGACGGCTTCAAACTCGCCATTAACGAAAAAGGCGGCAAGCTCGGTGGCAAGGAAATCGAATATTTCAGCGTCGATGACGAATCCGACCCGGCCAAAGCCACCGACAACACCAATAAATTGGTCAGCCGCGACAAAGTCGATGTGCTGATCGGCACCGTGCATTCCGGTGTGGCGATGGGCATGCTAAAAGTCGCGAAAGAAAACAACACGCTCATGATCATTCCAAATGCCGGTGCCGCTGCGGCGACCGGAGCATTGTGCTCACCTAACGTATTCCGCAGTTCATTCACCAACTGGCAACCGGCTTTCCCGATGGGCAAAGTAGCGTTCGATAAAGGCCACAAGCGCGCCGTTACCGTGACATGGAAGTACGCGGCGGGCGATGAATCGGTTGGCGGTTTCAAGGAAGGTTTTGAAAAAGCCGGCGGTAAAGTGGAAAAAGAACTCAACCTGCCGTTCCCTAACGTTGAATTCCAGGCCATCCTGACAGAAATTGCCTCACTCAAACCCGACGCAGTCTATGTATTTTTCTCGGGCGCTGGTGCGGTGAAGTTTGTGAAGGATTATGCTGCCGCCGGTTTGAAGGACAAGATACCTTTATACGGCGCGGGATTCTTGACCGATGGTTTGCTTGAAGCGCAAGGTGACGCAGCCAACGGCCTAGAGACCACGCTGTTTTACGCGGACGATCTCGACAACCCGAAAAACAAAGCTTTCCGCGAGTCGTTTAAAAAAGCCTATGGCCGTAACCCTGATGCGCCGGCAGTGCAAGGCTACGACACGGGCATTTTGCTGATGGCGGGCATGGATGCGGTGAAGGGCGACGTAAGTAACAAGAAGGGCATCATCGCCGCCATGGAGTCCGCGACCATCGACAGCCCACGCGGTAAGTTCACCATGTCCAAAGCACACAACCCAGTGCAGGACATTTATTTGCGTAAAGTGGTGAATGGCCAAAATCAATTTGTCAGCGTGGTTTCCAAGGCCTTGGCCGATCCGGCAAAAGGTTGCTCGATGAACTGAGTAAATCGCGACGTCATTCGTGACGCCGCGCGTTTGAAGCGTTAGAATCTAATCGCCTGCAAAATTCTTTGCAGGCGTATTTTAATATATAAATAATTAAATTAAATCAATGGATTACGCTTCATTCCTAATACAGACTCTAAACGGCATTCAGCAAGGCTTACTGCTGTTTTTAGTCGCCAGCGGCTTGACATTGATCTTCGGCATCATGGGTGTTATCAATCTCGCGCACGGCAGTTTCTATATGATCGGCGCGTATCTGGTATTTTTCCTGGCAGAAAAAATCGGCAACCTATGGTTAGCGATTATTGTCGGCCTGGCACTGACGGTGGCGCTCGGTTACATCATTGAAAAAGTCTTCATCAATCGCTTATATAAGCGCGATCATTTGGACCAAGTGTTGTTCACCTACGGTTTGATTCTGATCTTTGAACAATCACGCAGCATCTTGCTCGGCGACGATGTGTATAGCGTGGCTATCCCGAAAATTCTCAATTCGTCGATTCAATTGAGCAGCAATTTGAGTTATCCGGTTTATCGTTTGTTCATTTCCGCCGTGTGTATTGCCGTCGCGGCGGGCATGTATTGGCTGATACAAAAAACCAAACTTGGTATGACCATCCGCGCCGGCGCGTCGAACCGCCAAATGGCGCAATCGCTCGGCATTGACATCAACCGATTGTTTGCGCTGGTGTTCGCGGCGGGGGTCGCGCTGGCAGCGTTTGCCGGCATGATTGCCGCCCCGGTCAACACCGTGTTTCCCGGTATGGGCAACCAAGTCATTATTATTTGTTTTGTCGCGGTCGTGATCGGCGGTATTGGCTCGGTCAAAGGCGCATTTTTCGCTGCTTTGATTATCGGCTTGGTTGATACATTCGGTCGGGTGCTGGCGCCGCAACTCGCCGGCATCGCCGTCTATTTGCTCATGGCCGTCGTACTGCTGTGGCGGCCAGAGGGTTTATTCAAGCGCACATAATAATATGAACAAAACAAAAATCATCAAGCTTGGTATCGTCGGCGTTGTCGGTTTAATTTTCCTCACCTTGCCGCTATACGCGAGTAATTTTTATCTCCAGTTCGCCACCAAAATGTGCATCATGGCGATTTTTGCCATGAGTTTAAATTTGCTCGTCGGCGTGACGGGCTTGGTCAGTCTGGGCCATGCGGCATTTTTCGGTGTCGCCGGTTATGCGCTGGCGATGGTGTCACCGGAGTTATCCGCTGCCAGCATTTGGTGGAGCTTACCGTTTGCGATGGTGGTGTCTGCGTTGACAGCGTTGGTGATTGGCTTTTTGGTTCTTCGGACCAGCGGCGCGTATTTCATCATGGCGACCTTAGCCTTCGCGCAAATGGTGTATTTCTTTATTCACGATTCGCCTTACGCCGGCGGCTCCGACGGCAAATATATTTACTTTAAACCCAGTGCCTCGATCGGCAGCTTGGTGCCATTTAATCTGGAAAACAAAATCCATTTTTATTATGTCGCGCTGGTTTGTATGGTGTTGGTTTTTCTTGGACTAATGAAATTATTGTCTTCGACGTTTGGTCACGCGTTGCGCGGCATCAAAGTCAACGAGCATCGCATGCGCTCGCTCGGCTTTCATACTTTCCGTTACAAGCTCGCGTGCTTCGTCATCGCCGGAACCCTGGCCGGGCTCGCCGGGTATTTATCCGCCAGCCAATTCGGTTTTGTGAATCCGGAATTGCTGGCATGGCAGAAATCAGGCGAGGTGTTGATGATGATTATCCTCGGCGGCATCAGCAGCATGAACGGCGCGATACTCGGCGCGTTTGCGCTGCTAGCGTTGGAAGAAGTGTTGTCTCAACTGACTAAACATTGGCTGCTGTATTTGGGGCTGATTATTATCACTATAGTGATGTTGTTGCCTAATGGTCTGCTCAGCTTGTTACAGCGCAGGAAAAAAAACGGAGCAGGGCATGAGTGACATCGTCCTGCAAACTAACGGCCTGACCAAACAATTCGGCGGACTGACAGCGGTGAATGATGTGGCGCTGGCTTTACGCATGGGCGAAATCCACGCCGTCATCGGCCCCAACGGCGCGGGTAAATCGACG
>JAYVJD010000383.1:0-6455 GCA_043769625.1 Pseudomonadota bacterium
CACCGCATCGGAAAACACGGCGTTGAGCAGTTTTTCGCTATTTAACGGCGGCAACGCAGGCGCTTTTCTCGATAACCAGTCGCTTTGCAAAATCTTCAATTCAAATTTATCGGCTGCAGGTTTAAGGCTGCCCGATTGTTCGAACACGGTTGTGCCGAAACCTTCGGCTTTTTCGCTGAATAATTTTTCGCCTTTTTGTTTTTTCAGTTCTTGCTGAATTTCGCCAGAGGCTTCAGCCAAGCTGCGTACTTTTTCGGCTTTAATGTCGTTGAGTTGAATGATGTGATAACCGAAATCGGACAACACGGGTTCGCTGATTTCACCTTTTTTCAGCGCGAATGCGACATCTTGAAACGGCTTGACCATCATGCCTTTGCCGAAGAAACCCAGATCGCCGCCCTGCTTGCCTGAGCCGAGATCTTGCGAATGTTTTTTCGCTAATTCAGCAAAGCCTGCTGGATTTTTTTTCGCTTGTTGATAAAGATCGTCGGCTTTTTGTTTTGCGGCTTTTTTCTCTGCGTCGGTGGCGGTTGGGGCTGCGTTGATCAAAATATGGCTGGCCTTGCGTTGCTCGGCTTGCTTGTATTTTTCGACGTTCGCCTCGTACGCTTTTTTCACTTCTTCGTCGGTCAAGGTAATTTTTTGCGCCAGTTGGTCAGCCGACAAGACCAAAAACTCTAACTTGGCTTGTTGCGCGATTTCAAATTCTGGCTGATGCGCATCGTAATACGCTTTCACTGCGCCATCAGCCAATTTCACCTGCGGAATAAATTGCTCAGGGACAAAATTCGCCACGCTGATTTCGCGCGTTTGTTCCTGCGCGCGGATGAAACTATCGACCACGGTTTGCGGCACGATAGGTGTATCAGTAACGGCTTCGCGCACTTGCTGAATCAGCATATCTTCGCGCATACGCGCCTCAAAGCTGCGCTCGGTGTAGCCGGAGGTGCGCAAGAAGTTTTGATATTTTGCTTTAGAGTATTTTCCGTCTTCCTGAAAATTTGGAATCTCGGCGATACGTTTGGCCAGACGCGCGTCGGAGACGGCCATGCCCGCATCGGCTGCCTGATTCACCAGCAGACGGCTGTTGATTAAATTGTCCAGCACCGCTTTACGTGACTCAGGCGTGTCCATCGTCGCCGCATCATACTGCGGGCCGAGAATGGATTGCATTTGTTGTTGCTGGGTACGGTAGGCGTTATTGAATTCGTTGACCGAAATTTCCTGGCGGCCGACGCGCGCGGCGTTTTCGCTGTTGGCGCTATTGCGCACATAAGAGTCCAGCCCGAATAGCGCAAAGGGAACAAGAATAATGGCCAGAATAACTTTGGCAAATTTACTTTGCGCTTTTTCGCGCAGGTTTTGGAGCAACATGGCGGTATCCGTCTGCGTTTGTGAAAAAGGGCGAACTCACGTTCGCCCCTCTCGGTTGTTGGCGGAGTGGACGGGACTCGAACCCGCGACCCCCGGCGTGACAGGCCGGTATTCTAACCAACTGAACTACCACTCCAAATTATTCCATTCCTAAATCCATCAACTCTTTGACGGCTTCGCCTTGCCGTGCTACGTGCACTGTCTACGGCTCGCCTTCGCGATCTGATGGATTTAGAAACGGAATAACCATTTAAAAATACACTGGTGGGTGCTGACGGGATCGAACCGCCGACATTCGCCTTGTAAGGGCGACGCTCTACCAGCTGAGCTAAGCACCCGAAGCCGTGCATATTACTGCATTCCGCGCGCTTTTTCCAGTGCGATTTGCAGAGATTTTATATTGCGGTCATTCTGTTGAGGCAAAACACTTAGTTGCGAAGCTATTGTAACTATTTGATTTAATTAAATTAAATCCGGCCTCTGAATGTCGATCCCACAGGTTTTTTTCACACAATTTCTAGCGCAACAAAAATAAAATAAGTGAACGAAAAAAAAGCGCGGATAAATCCGCGCTTGATGTTGAAAAAATAATCAATGCTTTATTTGCACTGCTGCTACATCAGGCTTGGCCACTACTGGCGCCACATCTGCTGCGACTTCGGGCAAGGGCTCAGGCTTGCGCTCCAACGCCATCTCCAGCACCTGATCAATCCAACGTACCGGATGAATGTCCAGATGATTTTTGATGTTATCCGGAATCTCTATTAGATCCTTGGTATTTTCTTCCGGTATCAACACGGTCTTGATACCACCACGATGCGCGGCCAATAATTTTTCTTTCAAGCCACCAATCGGCAACACTTCACCGCGCAAGGTGATCTCGCCCGTCATCGCCACGTTGGCCCGCACGGGAATGCCGGTGAGCGTCGAGACGATGGCCGTGCAGATACCCACACCGGCGCTCGGTCCGTCTTTCGGCGTCGCGCCTTCAGGCAAGTGAATATGAATGTCGTTCTTGTCGTGAAAGTCTTCCGGAATACCCAGCGCTTTCGCGCGTGCACGTACGACGGTGAGCGCGGCCTGAATCGATTCCTGCATCACTTCGCCGAGCTTACCCGTGGTGGTGGTTTTCCCTTTGCCCGGTACTTTCACCGATTCGATGGTGAGCAATTCACCGCCCACTTCGGTCCACGCGAGGCCGGTGACTTGACCGACTTGGTTATTCTTTTCTGCCATGCCGTAGTCAAAGCGACGCACGCCTAAATATTTATCCAGGTTGCGCGCACTGACGGTTACTTTACCTTCTTTTTTCTTGCCCGTGAGCAATGCAGTGACGACCTTGCGGCAAATCTTTGCTACTTCGCGATCAAAGCTACGCACGCCTGCCTCACGGGTGTAATAGCGTGCGATATCGCGCAATGCCGTTTCTGCGATGGTCAATTCGCCTTCTTTCAAACCGTTGGCCTTTATCTGCTTCGGCACTAAATATTTTTGTGCAATGTTGATTTTTTCGTCTTCGGTATAGCCGGACAAACGAATTACTTCCATCCGGTCGAGTAGCGGACCGGGAATATTCAGCGTGTTTGCCGTCGCGACAAACATCACGTCGGACAAATCGTATTCGACTTCAATGTAGTGATCGACGAAGGTGTGGTTCTGCTCCGGGTCGAGCACTTCAAGCAAAGCCGAGGACGGATCGCCACGGAAATCCATGCCCATCTTGTCCACTTCGTCGAGCAAGAATAGTGGGTTTCGCACGGCAACTTTGCTCATGTTTTGCAAAATCTTGCCGGGCATCGAGCCGATGTACGTGCGACGATGGCCGCGAATTTCGGCTTCGTCACGCACGCCGCCTAACGACATGCGCACAAACTTACGATTAGTCGCGCGCGCGATCGATTGGCCGAGTGAAGTCTTGCCGACGCCGGGCGGACCGACGAGGCACAGAATCGGCGCTTTGAGTTTTTCCACGCGCTGTTGCACGGCGAGGTATTCGACGATGCGCTCTTTTACTTTTTCCAGACCGTAGTGGTCTTGATCCAGCACTTCGCCGCACACAGTCAAATCAGTCGCGACTTTGGTTTTCTTTTTCCACGGCAAGGCAACCAGCGTGTCGATGTAGTTACGCACCACGGTCGCTTCGGCTGACATCGGTGACATCAAGCGCAATTTTTTCAATTCAGCTTCGGCTTTGGCGCGCGCTTCTTTCGGCATATGCGCGCCTTTGATTTTTTTCTCCAGCTCGTCGATGTCGGCGGACTCATCGCCATCGCCGAGTTCTTTCTGGATCGCTTTCACTTGTTCGTTCAAATAATATTCGCGTTGCGATTTTTCCATTTGGCGCTTGACGCGACCACGGATGCGCTTCTCGACTTGCAGAATATCGATTTCGGTTTCGAGCAAGCTGAGCAAGTGTTCGAGGCGCGCTTTGACGTCGGCCATTTCGAGAATTTGCTGCTTCTGTTCCAGCTTAAGCGGCAAATGCGCAGCGATGGTGTCGGACAAACGGCCCGCGCTATCAATCCCGGCGAGGGAAGTCAGCACTTCTGGGGGGATCTTTTTGTTCAGTTTTACGAATTGGTCAAATTGCGAAACCAGGGTGCGGCGCATGGCTTCGATTTCGTGGTTATCGGTGCCGACTTCGTCCATCAACTCGACTTCGCCGTTGTAATGGGTATCGACGTCGATGATTTTATTGATGCGGACGCGCTGACCGCCTTCAACCAACACTTTGACGGTGCCGTCAGGCAATTTCAACATTTGCAAAATGCTGGCAAGGCTGCCGACATCGTATAAATCTTCCGGTACCGGTTCGTCTTTGGCGGCAGATTTCTGCGCGACGAGCACGATGCTCTTGCCCGATTCCATCGCGGTTTCTAGTGCTTTGATGGATTTTTGGCGGCCGACGAACAACGGGATTACCATGTGCGGAAACACAACGACATCGCGCAACGGTAAAAGGGGATGGGCTTGGGGCTGACTGAGATTACTGGACATGGTGCTCACCTTTCATTCAAAGATACATGTAACGTGGGGACTAAAAACCGGTATTCAAGCTATGGTTTTGAATACCGCCCCGGCGGATGAGCGCATGTTGCGCGGAACTACAAAAAATTCAATATAATCAAATACTTACACGCCAGCCACTTTGGGCTGGTCGGCATAAATCAGAATCGGTTTACCCTCGCCATTAATGGCGTTTTCGTCCACGACTACTTTGGAAACATTTTGCATCGACGGCAATTCATACATGATATCGAGTAAAGAATGTTCGATGATGGAACGCAAGCCGCGTGCGCCGGTTCTACGCGCCAAGGCTTTTTTCGCAATCGCGCCCAGCGCGTTATCGCGGAATTCCAGATCGACGCCTTCCATGCCGAGCAATTTTTGGTATTGCTTGGTCAATGCGTTTTTCGGTTCGGTGAGAATACGTACCAGTGCTTTTTCATCCAGTTCATCCAGTGTCGCGACGACCGGCAAGCGGCCGACGAATTCCGGAATCAAACCGTATTTGATCAAATCTTCCGGCTCGACTTCTTTTAACAGCGCGCCGATTTCTTTGCGGTCGTCATGGCTTTTTACTGTGGCGCCGAAACCAATGCCGCCTTTTTCTGAACGATTGCGCACGACTTTATCCAGGCCGCTAAACGCGCCACCGCAGATAAATAAAATGTTGGTGGTATCAACTTGCACGAATTCCTGATTCGGATGCTTGCGTCCGCCTTGTGGCGGCACTGACGCCATCGTACCTTCGATCAGCTTCAACAGCGCTTGTTGCACGCCCTCGCCGCTAACGTCGCGCGTGATGGAAGGGTTATCCGACTTGCGCGAAATTTTGTCGATCTCGTCGATATAAACGATGCCGCGCTGGGCTTTTTCGACGTCGTAATCGCATTTCTGCAATAATTTCTGGATGATATTTTCGACGTCTTCGCCGACGTAGCCGGCTTCAGTCAGCGTCGTTGCATCGGCAATCACGAATGGCACATTGAGCAAACGCGCAAGAGTTTGTGCGAGCAAAGTTTTGCCCGAACCAGTCGGGCCGATGAGCAGAATATTGCTCTTGGCGACTTCAACGTCGCCGGCTTCTTTGGGTGGATTTTTCAGGCGTTTGTAATGGTTGTACACCGCCACCGAGAGAATTTTTTTCGCTTGAATTTGATCGATCACGTATTGATCGAGAATCTCGCAGATTTCGTGCGGCACGGGTAAATCTGACTTGGCCGCCTTGGCGACCGGGTCGCCTTGAATTTCTTCGCGGATGATGTCGTTGCACAACTCGATGCATTCGTCGCAAATAAATACCGACGGCCCAGCAATGAGTTTTTTGACCTCATGCTGGCTCTTGCCGCAAAACGAGCAATACAATAATTTTTCGCCACCGATTTTGTCAGCCATGTTGCTACCTTAATCCTTAGTTGAACCCTATCAGTGAAACTTTTCGACTTAGCCTTCCGCTCGGCTGGTCAACACTTTATCAATAATACCGTATTTGACCGCTTCTTCGGCGCTCATGAAATTATCACGGTCCGTATCTTTTTCAATAATATCAATAGATTGCCCAGTGTGCTTGGCCATCATTTCGTTCAAGCGACGACGCAGATACAAAATTTCTTTTGCCTGAATTTCAATATCCGACGCCTGCCCGCTGAAACCGCCTGACGGCTGATGAATCATTACCCGGGAATTCGGTAAACAGTATCGCTTGCCATTCGCACCGGCTGCAAGCAAAAACGCTCCCATACTGGCGGCGAGACCCATGCAAGTGGTGCTGACGGGGGATTTGATGAACTGCATGGTGTCGTAAATCGCCAAACCTGCCGACACCGAACCGCCGGGCGAATTAATATAAAAATTAATATCTTTGTCTGGATTTTCTGATTCCAAAAACAAAAGTTGCGCGACGATCAAATTTGCCGTGCCCTCGTTTACTGGGCCGACCAAAAATACCACGCGTTCTTTGAGCAAACGCGAGTAAATGTCGTAGGCGCGCTCACCGCGACCACTTTGCTCGATCACCATCGGAATCATGCCGAGGCCTTGTGGCTCCATGCGGTTGTAGTCGCTCATGCTGCGGCTCC
>JAYVJD010000384.1:0-2360 GCA_043769625.1 Pseudomonadota bacterium
ACGCCAACGCCAACGCCGACACCGACACCAACACCAACACCAACACCAACACCAACACCAACACCGACACCAACACCAACACCAACACCTACGCCAACACCGACACCAACACCTACGCCAGAGCCAACACCAACACCGACACCGACACCGACACCAACGCCTACTCCTACACCTACTACGACGCCTACGCCACCTCCGGAGCCAACACCCACGCCGACACCGCAACCGACACCAACTCCAACGCCGGAACCCACGCCAACTCCTACACCCGAGCCAACGGCAACACCCACGCCAACACCAACGCCTGCGCCGACACCAACACCGACGCCGATACCGAATATGATTCAATTAGAAAATGCGAAAACCTCTGCGCAAGGAGTGACCAGCGACTGGATAATTACGTCGGCCAACATGGCAACCAATCATGAAATTGAAGGCTACGCTTCAGCGACCAGCATCAATCGCGGTGAGACCATTAACTTTTACGTCAATACAAGCAGCCCTACCTACGATTTGTATGTCTATCGTATGGGCTGGTATGGCGGGCACGGCGGTCGTTTGATGCAGGAAATAGATAATTTGCCCGGCGTGCAACAACCGGCTTGCCCGATTACTGACACCGCTACATTGCTTAGAGAATGTGATTGGGCCACTTCGCATACATTGGCTGTACCTAATAACACGCTTGACCCAACGGATTGGGCCAGTGGTGTTTATCTGGTCAAACTCAAGGCGAGTGACGGCAAACAAAGCTATATGATTTTTACTTTACGCGATGACAATCGCAACGCGGACTTTTTGTTTCAATCTGCCGTGACAACCTATCAGTCTTATAACATCTGGGGCGGCAGCAATCTTTATGGCACGGGCGGCACGCCAAAGGCCTACAAGGTTTCCTTTAATCGGCCCTATGCGCGTACTGGCGTTCTCATCAACCCAACAGTTGGCACGGGCGACTTTATGGAATGGGAGATGTTAATGCTCCGCTTCGTCGAGCGTGAGGGATATAACGTCGCGTATTCGACTAATCTGGACACCCATACATCGGGCGCACGCTTGTTGGCATACAAATCTTTTCTATCCGTGGGCCATGACGAATATTGGACCAAGCAAATGCGCGACAATATCGAAGCCGCACGCAACGCCGGTGTACATCTTGGCTTTTTTGGCGCCAATGCAGGCTATTGGCAAATGCGCTTTGAACCTTCCAGCACGGGCCAAGCCAACCGGACGATGGTCGCCTACCGCCATGACACAGATACGAATGATCCGATGTATCAAATCAACCCGCTTGATGCCACCTTCCTGTTCCGCCAGATTTCTCGTCCCGAGTCGGCGCTGGTCGGCGTGCAATACGATTACAACACTGTGCGCGGCAATATGGTGGTGTCCGACTGCAGTAGTTGGATCTGCGCCGGCACTGGCTTAGTGGCGGGCGACGTATTGCCCGGACTGCTGGGCTACGAGGTCGATGGGATGAACGCGTTTTCACCAGCAGGCATTATGGCCATCATGACGTCGCCGTACGTTTGCCGCAGCCCCTTCCCCGGCTGCAGCGCTAGCCCGACGCAATATTCGCATATGACCTATTACGTTGCTCCGAGCGGCGCCATGGTATTCGCGACCGGCTCAATGAGCTGGAATTACGGATTGGATTCGTTTGGGCCCAATAGCCGCTTCGTCAATCTGCAAGCGCAACAAATTTCACGTAACGTGCTCAATCGCTTTATCAGCCCGCCGAACGCTGCGCCCGAGCGCCTTCAAAGCCTAGCACTGGCCGACAACGGCGTGAGCGGCGCGAAGGTAGGTGGAGGATGCGCCTTCTTTTCTGGCGAATCGAAGAATGTCGATATCAGCTTGCTACTGTTGCTTGCGGCAAATCTGATGTGGCGCGCCAGAAACCGCTCGCGCTCACCCAGATTCGCACAAGCGCACCAATAAAAATATTAATATAATCAATAAGATAGAAATTCTACTGTATGAAATACTATCTTATGGGTAATTGACCTACTTACCGCCGCCCAGCTTATTTTCTAACATGCTGTCTAATCCACAAATCTTTGTTTAGGCTACGGCGAAAATATGTTGTTTACCCCCATCAAAACCCGGCTTTCCCGTTTCCAAACGCGGTATTTTTCTATGGCGGCAATGAAACCGGTTAAGCGTTTGTGGCTCGCTTTAGCGACTCTGCTCTGGTTTTTCAGCTTATCTTTCATCACCCTGCCCGCCTCCGCCCAAACCACTGCGATAACCTACTTGGCGCAAAACGCCGTGCGCACTGGCAACGTGGTGATGAGCACGTCTCACATCAACTACATCGGCACCGGCTTTGCCGCCAACTTCTGGGGAAAAACCGATGG
>JAYVJD010000385.1:0-2347 GCA_043769625.1 Pseudomonadota bacterium
GTAAATAGACCGTCATATTCATCATCGCCTTTATAGATAAAAGTATTGTCAATATGCGCCACTTCAATTTGCTTCAGCGTTACGCCGGCCTGTTGCGCGACCCATGCCTGGATTGCGACATCTTCGATATGATTTTCTTTGACCGTGGTCGAAGATTTTACCTCGACCAATCGATGTCCACCGCGCGCAGGGAGTAACAAGTCATGTCGCACCAATACACCACCGGCTTGAAAAGTCGCTTCATAAATCGGGCGTTTTTTTCCTTCCAAAGCAGAAGTTGTGTCGGCTAAATTTTGCGTCAAACTTCCGCCATTTATCAAAATCCCGTTCGCGTGCAGTGTGCGCGCCAGCTCGCCGACTTGTGTACCTACGCGAGTGCGCGCAGAGCCTGTCGCGTCTTCTTTCAAAAGGTCCGGGCGGTTAACGTGCAGCCATAATTGCTTGGGACATTGACGGTGTTGCATCAAGCGTGATTTATGCAAGATTGGAATTATTTTTTTCATGTTTGAGATCCGGTAATTAAATGTCACGTTAAAGTTGACACTTCACATCATACGCAGCCATACGTCAAAATATGACGTGGTGAGCATCTTTGCGGTAAATATATTTTTAGGGTCTAATGCGTAATTTCAAAATAATTAAATAAAAACAAATAGTTATAGTAAATTCAATTTTCGCTATCATCAATATACGAAACTCGCCGCATAAAAATTTTAAGCGAAAAAAACGGCACGTTTCATCGTGCCGTTTATAGAACGCTTTGGTTAAATGTCTATTTTGCTACTGGCTGATTTTTCTTGATGGCTTGCTCAATGTGCTTTTTATTATTTTCATTATTAATAATAAAGCACGCGACGATGGTAGCGGGTAGCCAGCCGATGACAGTTATCTGCAGAAGCAGCAGGACGACGCCGACGATGATGCGGCCTTTGAGCATGACGGCGAGGAAAGGTAAAAACAAAGCAAGTATATATAAAGCATGGCATTTCCTGATTGATGGTTGAAAAAAAACGGGTGACATATCGTCACCCGTTTTATGTGGATCACAAACTGATTATAGCAACGGCACAATCATCAGCGCGACGATGTTGATAATCTTGATCATCGGGTTAATGGCAGGGCCAGCGGTGTCTTTATAGGGATCGCCGACGGTGTCGCCTGTAACGGCGGCTTTGTGCGCTTCCGAACCTTTGCCGCCGAAGTTATTGTCTTCGATATATTTCTTCGCGTTATCCCATGCACCGCCGCCGGTGGTCATGGAGATGGCGACGAACAGGCCGGTGATGATGGTGCCCATCAATACGCCGCCCAGGGCTTGTGGGCCGAGCGCGAGGCCGACGACTACCGGCACTAACACGGGCAACAATGACGGCACGATCATTTCCTTGATCGCAGCGGTGGTCAACATGCCGACGGCTTTGGAATAATCCGGTTTGGCCGTGCCTTCCATGATGCCTTTGATTTCTTTGAACTGGCGACGCACTTCGACGACGACTGATCCTGCTGCGCGTCCAACCGCTTCCATCGCCATCGCGCCGAACAGGTAAGGAATCATGCCGCCGATGAATAGGCCGATGATGACTTTGTAGTTGGACAGATCAAATGAAGTAATGGCGCCTTTATTGTGAACCGACAGTTCGTTGGTGTAATCGGCGAACAATACCAGCGCGGCCAGGGCGGCGGAACCGATGGCGTAACCTTTGGTCACCGCCTTGGTGGTGTTACCCACTGCATCAAGGGGATCGGTAATGTCGCGTATCGCTTTCGGCAAGCCTGCCATCTCAGCGATACCGCCAGCGTTATCGGTAATCGGGCCATACGCATCCAACGCGACGATGATACCGGCCATCGACAGCATCGAGGTTGCGGCGATCGCCACGCAATACAAACCTCCCGCGTCGCCGCCTAATTTATACGCGGCCCAGATACCCAGGCAGATGACCAGCACAGGTGCAGCGGTCGCCTTCATCGATACGCCGAGACCGGCGATGATGTTGGTGCCGTGGCCAGTGGTCGAGGCTTCGGCGATGTGGCGCACCGGTTTGAAATCGGTGCCAGTGTAATACTCGGTGATCCAGACTAATGCGGCGGTGATGATCAAGCCGATGAGTGTGGCGAGCCATAAGGTCATCGGTGTGAGGTTCAACGGGTTACCGGACATCAGCCAAGTCGTGACCGGATAAAACGCAATCGCCGACAATCCACCCGCCACTGCCAAACCGCGATACAAGGCATTCATGATTTTGCCGCCGTCCCGCGCGTTGACGAAGAAACAGCCGATGATCGACGCGATGATCGACACGCCGCCGAGGGCTAGTGGATAGACCGCTGCGTTACCGAAACCTTT
>JAYVJD010000386.1:0-15884 GCA_043769625.1 Pseudomonadota bacterium
TCCATCTCGTTAACCAAATTTCCGGCCGGCAGCAACGGATAGGAAAACCACGAGTCACCCTCACATAAAATCTCTGGAAAGCGATTATCCACGGCCATCAGGCCTTCATCCCCCAAATAATAAATCGTCATGACCACGTCTCCTGCAAACAAGTGAAAATGGAATAGTGAAGAAAACAACCAAGGGCAACAAGACGAGCAAGCGTGAGCTTGCCGCCTTGAGTCGGCATGAAAAAAAGAGGGGCTGCTAGCAAATTTTTTATTGTTTTTTGCATGAAGAACGAAAAGTTTTTGATCTTCATTCAGTGTAGGACGACAAATCGGTTTTTGCTGGCTGATTTTCACATAAATTTATAACTAATTGATTAAATTAGATAATTTATTATATGAAAAGGCGGCTAAAATAATGCGCCAAAGAAAAAAGAGGCGGGGAAGCCCCTTCCCCAATGACTAGTCAAGCTCGAAGCGGCCTGATGCTCCATCGCAAGTTTTTTAATTAGGTGATCGCTTAATGCTTACCCATGCCATTCGCGCCACCAAAAACGCTTGCACCAGCAATTTAGCTTAACTATTTTTTATGGCAAGCAACAGGAACGACAAAACAATAATAGCAATAGTAAACGGGCTATAAGGACGACCTGGATAAGGCTCGACGAGCTTTGCCACCATACAATTGATTGCATTAATCATCCTGCTTCTCCATGAAGACATACATTTCTCATGACCAAAAAGTGATCGGATAACGGCGTCATGCCGCGCGACTTGAAATGGCATGTAAGCTTGAATGCCAATTTGCGTCCTTCACTGATTAAGACGGATTCATTCACGAAAACCGGACATGGGTCGCCATAGAAATATGGCTGTTCTGTTTGCGAAGCGATTATTGCCAGCGCGGTGCGTATTTGCATGAAGGGCATGAATCGTCATCCATGCCCTCCTTTTCACAGCACAGAATTTCCACTTAATTACCCGATTCGTACGCGCCTATGTCCACTACACTACCCTGTATGCGCGTAAGGCCACGCTGATCGACGGTCAGGCCAGCGGCAAGCAAATTATCGCCCGTATCAATGGCCGGGCTTCCCTTTAATAAAGCATGCGTCTGCGTCGGCCCACCATTGTTAGCCAGTACATCAAGCTGTGGCGGTTGATCGATGATGTCGGTTGCAATAAATCCTGTCACGCCTTTAGAGCTACCGATCAGGTTATGGCCTAGCGATATCAACGTGCCGTCAAAATCATACGCTGAGCTGCCTGCACTACTGTTATTGATAATATTTCCGGCGATGATGGAATTACCTACACTGGCAAAAACCTCCGCTGTTCCCGGAAGCTGCACTAATAAATTGGAAGATTCCGCCGCCCGAACGCGCCGAATTACCAAAGACGGTTGCATTTGTCATCGCTAGCGTGCCGCTACTGCTAATACCGCCTCCTTCAGATAAGGCAGAATTTCCCGAGACAGTCGAGTTAGTTACACTGAGCGTGCCGGTGTTACTAATGCCGCCACCATTAAACCCTGCTGTATTACCGAAAATAGTAGAGTTGCTTATGCTCAGAATGCCGTAGTTACTCATTCCGCCGCCGTTTAGGTATCCCGCATTGCCGGTGAAGGTCGAGTCCGTCACGGTTAAATTGCCAGAGTTATAAATGCCTCCTGAGCCGCCCGAATTGCCTGAGATAGTCGAGTTGCTCACAGTCAAAAAAGCGCGGTCATGGTTATAAATTCCGCCACCCGAATTATTTGCGATAATCGAATTGTTCACCGTTGACGTGCTGTCCTTATTAAAAATACCACAACCAACAGCAGGCCCCGTTGAATTTCCAGAGACGCTCGAATAGGTCAAAGTCAGATTGCCGTTGACAGTAAAAATACCGCCACCGCTGCCACCAGAAATATTACCGGCGATGATTGAGTTGGTCACCGTCAACGTGCCACCATTATTGAAAATACCAGCGCCAGCGCTGAGATTATCGAAATTTCCTCCCTAGATTGTCAGCCCCGAAATAGCGGCGGTCACACCAGGATTCACTAAAAATACCCGGCTAATCGCACTTTGCACCATGCTATTTCGAACCGTCAAGACAGTTGCGCCCGGCCCTTGAATAGTCAAACTCTTATCAATAACGATTTGACCGCTTGAGAGATAAATCGTATTGCCCTTCCTGTTCAAATTAAAAGTTATAGTGCTGCCCGAGCACGCCCTCGACACGGCGAGCCGCAAACTTCCACTACCGGCGTCGGCATAGCTAGTAACTACCGGATTGACAACACACATAGATACTGCTGCCGCATTTTGCACACCTACTAATAGCAAGCCTATGCTCAGGCCGAGTATTAACGAAATTTTCTGTCCTATTTTCATCATTATATTTCTCCTCTAATAATTTCTGACCCTGAAGACCTATTCACGTCCTTCACTTATTAAGACGGGTTCGTTCACGAAAACCGGACAAGGGCCGAGCAAATAAGCGTTTTATCTGGCAGCAAGTGCTGCGTAAGGCGTTATTTGTTACAGCGTCGGAACCGCAGTCAAGGAGGTAAAACTAATTCTGCTGAGAGCCAACGAAATAATTCGTACAGACACTTTGCCCATATTAATATAAGTATTTGATTTAATTAAAATATTTTTATGTAAGTAATCAAACCCCGATAAGGTATTTTTTTCCAACAATGCTACAGATGGGACCGCTACCTCAAACTGGACATGGCTCGAAATAACAACTTTAGGGGCAAACAAATTACTGCTAGAGGTCGGGTTCGAAAACGTTTTACCCTTGTGCTAGTATCTTCTGGCACCATAATACCCGCAGAAAAAACCAAAGGAAGTAAAGCGTGGACGACATTAGAGAATTAATTCGCCGCTTGAATGCCGATGAGCCAGGGGCGCAGGCTGCGTTGTTTGCTACTGCGTACGACGACCTGCGTCGGATGGCACGCTCGCGCCTGCGCGACGGCGGGCGCAATACTTATCTCGACACCACCGCGCTGGTGCATGAATCATATTTGCGTTTTCTCAACAGCGGCCAATTGCGCACTGACGACCGCCGCGCTTTTTTTGCTTACGCCGCGCGCGTCATGCGCTCGGTAATCATCGACGCGGTGCGCGAGCGCCAGGCGCAGCGGCACGGCGGAGATCTGGCCCGCCTCACGCTCGACACCCAACTCAACGAGCAGCTCCCCGCCGCTGAAAACGAGTTGCTGCATATTCACGAGGCGCTCGACGTATTGGCGCAAGTCGAACCGCGCCTCGCCAAAGTGGTGGAGATGCGTTATTTCGGCGGGTACAGCGAAGCGGAAATCGCCGAGGCGCTTGACATGAATGAGCGCACGGTACGACGCGATTGGGAAAAAGCGCGTTTATTGTTGATGAATTCGCTAGAAACTTGATGCGCGATGTCCATTTTGTCTGCGCAATCCCGTCCTTAATTGTATGAACCACCACTACGCCCACACATTATGCTGCCCAGCCCTTCTGACCTGTCCGCGTTAAGCAGCCTTCTAGATGAAGCGCTGGATCTCGACCCGGCACAAACTGAAAACTGGCTTAACACCTTGCCGGAAGCGCAATGGCATTTGCGCCCGAGATTGCGCAGTATGCTTTCGTTGCACGAATCGGACAGCGGTGCTGATTTCTTGTCTGACCTCCCTAAGCTAGACGACCCCGCAGCGGCAAATGATGACATGGCGGCGCGCCCAGGCGACTTGGTCGGGCCGTATCGTTTGATCCGCGAAATCGGACGCGGCGGCATGGGTGCCGTGTGGCTGGCCGAACGCGCTGACGGCAGTTTTAAGCGCCAGGTAGCGCTCAAGTTACCACGCCTCGCGTGGGGCGCGAATCTGGCAGAACGTATGGCGCGCGAACGCGACATTGGCGCGCTGCTGGAACATCCGCACATCGCGCGACTCTACGATGCGGGGCTTGACGCTCTAGGGCGGCCTTATCTAGCCATGGAATACATCGATGGCCAACCGCTGGACGTTTGGTGCGCATCACAATCACTCACTATCAGAGAACGTCTGCGCCTGTTCCTGCAAGTAACACGCGCTGTCGCCTATGCCCATGGGCGGTTGGTGGTACATCGTGATTTAAAACCTTCCAACATATTGGTCAGCTCCGATGCGCAAGTGCATTTGCTCGACTTCGGTATCGCCAAACTATTGGACGAGGCCGCGCCCTACGATAATCGATTGACGCAAGAAGGGCGCGTGCTGACGCCGCACTACGCCTCGCCCGAACAAGTGCGCGGTGAAAATATCACCGTTGCCTCGGACGTATATTCGCTCGGCATACTGCTATATGAACTATTGACCGGACAATTCCCGCATGCGCCGCGACGCAAAAGTGTGGCCGCGCTGGAAGAGGCGATCCTCGATACTGAGCCGGACGCGGCCAGCAGTCGCGTGCAAAGCCACGATACGGCGAAAACGCTACGCGGCGATATCGACGCAATCCTTGCCAAGGCAATAAAGCGCGAGCCGCAACAACGCTACGCCACGGCCGATGCTTTCGCTGACGACATCGAACGCTATCTCAACGGCGACACAGTACAGGCGCAGCCGGACAGTTTGCGTTACCGGATAAGCAAAACGCTATTACGCAACCGCTTAGTTTTTACCGCCGCCGCTGCCGTGCTGGTGGCGGTGATCGGCGGCACGGCGGTGTCGATAGTGCAAGCCAAGCGTGCCAACGACGCGGCCGAACGGGCACGTGTAGTCAAAGAATTCGTCGTGGATATATTCAAAGTCAATACGCCTGAAAACGCGGGCAATGCCGAGCTGCGCAAACTCCCGGCTGAATTGCTGTTGGAACATGGCGCGGGATTGATTGAGGCAAAGTTCGCCGGGCAAACGCAGTTACAGGCGGAGCTTTACGGCGTCGTCGCGGGCATTTTCATCGATATAGGAGCAACACAGCAAGCCATCGAATACGCCACCAAACACGTTGCCTCGCTTGCCGACATGAAAGCCAGCCAGCCCGAACAGGCGAATGCCATATTGTTACTGGCGCAGGCTTTACATGATCAAAAACGCTACCGTGAATCAGAAACACAAGCTCGGCGCGCCATGTCAGTCAGCGTAAACGACGAACGAATTGCGCTACGTGCACGCTTGCTGCTGGCGCAAAACCTGTGGTCATCCGGCCAAATTGTAGAAGCGGAACGTGTGCTTGCCGGCATAGAAGACACGCTACGCCGCCAAACGCCGGGCCCGAGTATCGTGCACGCCAATGCTATGCATCTGCGTGCCCAACAAATCGCGGCAACCCACCGTTTTGATGAGGCAATGCTGGTCATGAATGCGGCCATTGATGAGGCACTCGCCGCCGAAGGCGCTTTATCACGCACAGCTATAGACATTCGACTGAGCCTGGCGACCAGTCTGATTTTACGTAAACAACCCGACCTGGCACGCGCGCCGCGCGAGGCCGCGTTGGCCGCGTTGCGATCAACCGGCGGCGCGAGCGAAATCCGCGCGGCGCTTGAGGAATCTCAGCTTACCCGGCAAATGTTTTATTGCGAGCAGATTGATTTCGAGCAAGCAAAGAAGGCCATCGAGCACAACCGGTCTTTCATTACTGCGCGTGGTACACGCCTGCCGCCGAGCGTTGGGGCGAAAATCGACCTTGAGTTGGCGATGACTCACCATATATGGGGATCGGTCGAACGCAGTGAACAATTAGTCTCAACGGCCGTGCCAGTCTTGCGGATGAATACTGAATCGCCGGTGGAACGCCGAACATTTGCGTCGGATCAAGGCAAAGTCGCTGTGGATGCTGGCCATCACGAACAGGCCGACACTCTTTTGCACGAGAGACTGGAGATGCGTAAGCTGATGGGCCAAGGACAGATGTCTTCTGCAATTTGGGACTATGTATGGGTTGCCCTTAATCTGGGTATGCAGAGTCGGCACAAAGAAGCGTTCGCCTTCCTCGAAACCATGCCGGCGTTTGTGACTGAGGGCGGACTTCCAGCAAGCGGAACCCGATTTGAGTACGCGACACGAGGGCCCCGCGCGAGGCTGATACTCGATTCCGGCGACCCTGTCGCCGCATTGAAGCTGCTTGCTGACACGAAGGATCCAGACGAAGCTAATAAAACATGGCTAGCTTCGAAGCAGTTAATACGCGGTGAAGCCCTCTGTGAATCGAACAAACGCGCAGAAGGCTTATCACTGTTGCAGACCTTGATTGCCAGCTCAGCTGGCAAAGTTTATCAGTACGACCCATTGATGAACCGTACCCGCGCAATGGCCGGGTTGTGCGCGCTTGCGAATGGGCAGCGGCAACTAGCGCTGCAATACGCGACTCAAGCGCGAGAGGCGTTCATCGTACAACCCGGCGTCAGCCCTTACTACAAAATTCCATCCGCGCGTTTGGACAAATTACTCGGCGCAAATCTTGCGCGACGCTAATTTAGCCAAGCATTAACTTTTTTTGTCATAAATCAATCGACGAAAAAAATGGCAGCCAAGGCTACCATTTTTATTTACTGCATCAACTAAAAATTATGACTGCTGCTGTTCCGCTTCTGGCTCCAGCAAGGCCTTCATCGATAAACGCAGACGACCTTTTTCGTCGGCTTCCAATACTTTCACCTTCACAATCTGGCCTTCTTTAAGTTTGTCGGAAACATTGGCGACGCGCTCGTTGGCGATTTGCGAAATGTGCAGCAAGCCGTCACGGCCTGGCAACACGGAAACAATCGCGCCGAAATCGAGC
The DNA here is from genome assembly GCA_043769625.1 of Pseudomonadota bacterium. GTDB lineage: Bacteria > Pseudomonadota > Gammaproteobacteria > Burkholderiales > JBEEJL01 > JBEEJL01. Next base: position 6,722 of record JAYVJD010000386.1, read on the forward strand.
AGCTTCAATACCGTGCCTTCATACACTTTGCCGACTTCAACGTTGGCGGTGATTTCTTCGATACGTTTTTTCGCTAACGCGCCAGCTTCTGCCGACAAGCAAGCGATGTTGACGGTGCCGTCATCGGTAATGTCGATCGTAGTGCCGGTTTCTTCGGTCAGGGCGCGAATCACTGCGCCGCCTTTGCCAATCACATCACGGATTTTTTCCGGGTTGATTTTGATGGTGATGATGCGCGGTGCGAAGGTGGAAAGTTCACCGCGTGGCGAATTCATCGCGGTCTTCATCAGGCCGAGAATATGCATACGACCTTCTTTAGCTTGGTCCAGCGCGGCCTTCATGATTTCCTTGGTGATGCCAGTAATCTTGATGTCCATTTGCAGCGCGGTGACGCCGGTTTCGGTACCGGCTACTTTGAAGTCCATGTCGCCGAGGTGATCTTCGTCGCCGAGGATGTCGGTGAGCACAGCGAAACGTCCGCCTTCTTTAATCAAGCCCATCGCGATACCGGCAACGTGCGCTTTCAGCGGCACCCCTGCATCCATCAACGCGAGGCAACCGCCGCAAACCGATGCCATCGAGCTGGAGCCGTTGGATTCGGTGATTTCAGACACGACACGCATGGTGTAACCAAACTCTTCAGCCGTTGGCAACACCGCAATCAGCGCGCGCTTGGCTAAACGACCGTGGCCGATTTCGCAGCGCTTCGGTGTGCCAACGCGGCCGGTTTCGCCTGTGGAGTACGGTGGGAAATTGTAATGCAACATGAAACGATCTTTGTATTCGCCTTGCAGCGCGTCGATGATTTGCTCATCGCGGCCTGTACCTAATGTGGCCACAGCAATCGCTTGCGTCTCGCCGCGTGTGAACAACACCGAACCGTGGGTGCGTGGCAGAACTGAGGTGCGAATCGAAATCGGACGCACCGTGCGTGTGTCGCGACCGTCGATGCGGGGTTCGCCATCGAGAATCTGACCGCGAACAATTTTCGCTTCCATGTCGAAGAACAATGACGACACCATGTTGGCATGCTCAGTGGAAGAATCATCTTTGACCAACTCAGCCGTGACACGATCACGTGCGGCGTTAATTTTTTCGGTACGCGCTTGTTTCGATTTGATGCGATAGGCCGCATCCAGATCGGCTTTGGCGATGCGGCTGATTTGTTCAACCAGCGCCGGATCTTTAATCGGTGCTGTCCATGCCCATGGTGCTTTGCCCGCTTCATTCGCCAGTTCGACAATTGCGTTAATCGCGGTTTGCATTTGCTGATGGCCGAATACAACGGCGCCGAGCATGATGTCTTCCGGCAATTGCTGCGCTTCTGATTCGACCATCAATACGGCTTGGCTAGTACCGGCGACGACGAGATCAAGCTTGGAAGTTGCCAATTCGGTTTTGGTTGGGTTCAATACAAATTCGCCGTTGACATAACCGACGCGCGACGCGCCGATCGGGCCTTGAAACGGCAAGCCGGACAACATCACGGCGGCAGACGCGCCAATCAACGCGGGCATATCGGAATCGATTTCCGGATTGCTCGACATGACGGTGGCGATGATTTGTACTTCGTTGTAAAAACCTTCCGGGAACAAGGGACGCAGCGGACGATCAATCAAGCGTGAGGTGAGGGTTTCTTTTTCCGAAGGACGGCCTTCGCGTTTGAAAAAACCACCGGGGATTTTGCCGCCGGCATACGTGCGCTCTTGATAGTCAACGGTCAGCGGGAAAAAGTCTTGGCCGGTCTTCACTTCTTTTTTCGCTACGCAAGTGACCAATACAACGGTGTCGTCCATGGTAACCATTACGGCGCCGTCAGCCTGGCGGGCGATTTCGCCCGTTTCAATGGTGACTTGATGACGGCCTAACATGAATGTTTTTTTAATCGCTTTCAAGGGGATATCCTTCTCAATAAATTTCAGATACGGGGCGGACAATTCCGCTACGCCAACGGGTTTACGGGTAAATCTTTACAACACACAACTTCAAAAGCAACAAACCCGATGAGAATCATCCCATCGGGTTTGCAAAAATTTCCAGCATCAATCGCTAGTCGGCGACACCTTGGTAACAAGGCTATTTGCGCAAACCCAGTCGCTTATTTACGCAGACCGAGGCGTTCGATCAAAGTGCGGTAGCTGTCAGTGTTGGTGCGCTTGAGGTAGTCGAGCATGCTGCGGCGCTGACTAACCAAGCGGAGTAAACCACGACGTGAGTGGTGATCTTTCACGTGCGCTTTAAAATGTTCGGTGAGTTCGTTGATACGTGATGTCATCAAGGCGACTTGCACTTCAGGCGAGCCCGTATCGGCGACGGCGCGCTGATATTGTTTAACGACTTCCGCTTTTTGCACGGCGTTCATGGTCATAGCACTTCTCCAAAAATATACTTCGAATTCCAAGCCCGTCATTTTACCCTTTTAAGCGGGTTTTGCTCAAGTCCTATTGCTGATATTTATTCCGGCCCCGCCTCAGCCGCCAGGCCCATCATGCGCTCGGCGACGATATTGCCCACTTCATCGGCAATCGCCAGCCCATAAAAATGTCCCGATTCGCCATATATCTTTGTTTTTGTTGAGTTTTTATTTATTTGCTCCCACGCCGCCGGGTCTTGCACCCGTTTGCCTTGACCTAAGCGAAACGCTTCGTCTTCCGGCAAAACCACGGCGGGCAAATCTTGCACCAGCGAATCAGCCGGCAATAACAAGGCATCGCGCGCTTCCGTGCTCATGCTTTCAAGCGCGGCGAAGGTATGCGCGTCGCCCAATTGATAACCGCCGGTGCCAGTTCGCCGCAAGGCCGAGACATACGCGCCGCAACCTAGCGTTGCCCCAATGTCTTGCGCCAGCACGCGAATATAGGTGCCTTTGCTGCAGACGACGCGGATGTGCAACTCGTCGTCGCTACGGCTGAGCAAGGTCAAGGCGTAAATGGTGAGCTGGCGCGGCTGGCGTTCGATTTCAATTCCCTGCCGCGCCATTTCATATAGCGGCCGGCCTTTGTGTTTCAGCGCCGAATACATCGGCGGGATTTGTGAAATTTCGCCGCGAAATTTTTGTAAGGCCTGTTCGATGTCGTTAGCATCGCCGCGAAACGGTTGTTGCGCAATGACTTCGCCATCGGCATCGCCGGTATTGGAAACGTAGCCGAGCCGAACGCTCGCATCGTAAGCTTTGGTTGCGTTGAGCATATAGCCCGCAAACTTGGTTGCTTCGCCAAAACAAATCGGCAACAAGCCGGTGGCGAACGGATCAAGCGTACCGGTGTGTCCGGCTTTGGCCGCGTCGAATAAATACTTCGTTTTAATCAGCGCTGTGTTTGACGACAAGCCGAAGGCTTTGTCGAGCAGCAACACGCCGCACAGATTGCGTCGCGGCGTTTTAACCACGGAAGAAATGCTGCACGAAGAAATAAATGGCGGTGAAAAACATCAGCGGATCCAATAAATAATCCCACAAATTGCGCGACGCGCCGAGTTGCAAGGCAAACGCCAACAGCGCAAACGCCAACGCCCACGACACCATCGGCGCACTGCTCCACAAACACAGCGCCAAGATCGCCGCCGCTAACGCAAGCCAGCGCGCCTGATAACCCCAGGCGTAAATGTCCAGACGCATAAATCCTAATGCCGACGCGTACAGCAACAGGCCGACCGATGCGCAGACAAAAAATAACCACAGCGGCATCGTGCTCGGCGCAAAGCCGTGAACAAAATGCGTCAACCCGATAAACAACAAAAAAGTAAATATGGCAGAAAGTTGACTCAACATGCCGAGCGTAAAAAACGAAATCGCCAATGCAGGCAACATGAGCAAACCAATCCACAGCAGTTTTTGCGTCGGTGATTGGCTCACCCACAGCGGCGTCCACGGGGCGAACAACGCGCGCAACACGAAGGCCCACAACAACACATGGCCGGTGTACGCATAAATCAGTTTCAGCCTATTCACGGATGCGGCTCTTTTTTATTGTGCGTCAACATATAGCGTGCTGTCTCATGCAGATTTTTTGTAAGTATTTGTTTAAATTGAACTATTTTACCATCTTTAATTGCGTCGCGCTGCGGATTTTCGGCCTGCAAGGCGTACAACTTGGCATGACTGCCATCTGCGCTGATGGTGAAATACGTTTCTTTATCGACAATGCCAAGCTCCGGCCCATCGCTATGGTAAATAATAAAACTATTTCGTTTGCCGTCAAACTCCGGGTCAAGCAAATCGCGGCCGAGGGTTTTGTTGAGATAGGAAAAATTGAATAAGCTCGCAACCGTTGGCATCACATCGACTTGTTGCGCGGGCATATCGTAACGCGCCGGTTGCAATAGTTTAGGCGCAAAAATCAACAGCGGCGTGTGGCCGGTGGTGAGGCGCAAATCGCTCCACGCGCGCGGCATGTGCGCGCCTGCGTTGCCGGTGATGCCGTGATCACCGAGAAAAACGAATACGGTGTTGTCAAAATATTTTTCTTTTTTGGCCGCGTCGATAAATTTGCCGATGGAATAATCGAGATAGCGAAACGCATTGAATTCATCGTCAGCAAAAAATCCGTTGGCTTTTAATTCGGCCTCAGAAAAATGCTTCAATTCAAAATCGGTATCCTGTTTCGGAATGGTGTAAGGCCGGTGATTGCCCGCAGTCTGAATCATGGCAAAAAACGGTTTGTCTTTTTCGCGAAAAATTTTATTCGCTTCGAGCAATAAATCTTTGTCGGAAATACCCCACACATCATTTACTGGCGAGGCATAATTTTCCTGCTCGTAAATGGTCAAATTCTCAATATTATTTTTCAATACGCCGCGAATATTCGCCCATGCGGTACTGGCGCCGATGAAATACAGTTTGTCGTAACCCTTGTAGGCATTGATGATTAAATGCTGATTCACCGCCAGCGGATTACGACTCGTCGTGTCGGAAACGGCCACATCGGGCAAGCTGGTAAGCGTAGCAAACACGCCGCGCGCAGTGCCCGCGTGCGCGGTAAAAAAATGGGTGAATAACATGCCTTGTTGCGCCAGCTCGGCGAAATGCGGTGTCGGCTTGAGCGGATTATTGAACACGCTGGTTTTATAGCCGGAAAAAGATTCGAGCAACACCAGCACCACATTCGGCAGACCCGGCAAAGCAGTGGGCTTAGGCGCGGTGACACGGCGAAAATCCAGCGTGGCGGCATCGGGTTTATCCACGCCGAGATATTCCGCCATTTGCGGATACGCCTCGCGCACGGCTTTTTCGTCGAACTCGGCTTGCTTGAACATCAAGGTGTCGAAAAAATTCAATACCGGATTCAGCGCGATGGCAGACGCAAACGGGTTGCCCGAATTAAAAGCATCGCTCCAGCGCAACGGGTATTGGGAAAATTTGCCGTGAATGCCGAACAGAATAATCAACGCCGAACTCAAGCCCGCTACGCCCTTTTTCCACCAGTTCATTTGTGGCCACGGCGGAAGCGCAGCGCAAACCCGCCATAGCTTCACTTGCAGCCACAACATCAAGCCGACAAAAAATAACCAAGCAATCACCACCGGCGCGACGGAATAGGTTTGTAATAACATGCCGAAAGCTGTGTCGGCATCACGCAGAAAATTCAGAATGCTCGCGTTCAGGCGCAACTGCAGATAGGCAAAATGACCGAAATCAAAAATGATAAATAAACCGAGCAGCGCCCACACCAAAGCTGAGTAAACTAGCCACCAGTATGGGCGCACGATGGCATGCACACGCTTGCCGATAACCGGCAACAACACAATCAACAGTAAAGGCGCAGCAGCAAATAAGGCCAAGCGTAAATCGAAACGCAGCCCAAGCAAAAAAGATTGGCCCAGCGTCGTCGAATCAAGCAAAGGACTACCCGCACGAAAACTCAGCCAGAACGCCACGCGCGCCGACATCAACACGATCATCATCAATACACTGGACAGCGCGGCGTACACCAACAGCGGCGGCAAACCTAACTGACGCAGAAATCGAGCGGCGCTTTGGGGTAAGTGGCGCACGGTTTATTCTACTGCCAAGAGTTGTTGCGCAACCCAAGTCTGATTGAAGCGCACATGCTTGATGAATTGACGTTGATACGAATAGGTGAGATCAATCTCATCGCCGTGCACGGCGAAGGACGGGTAGGAAAACTCGCTATGTTCAGCGCCGCTTTCAATCTCGGCAATGGTGCGCCAGGCTGAGGTTTTATCTTTTATAGCCAGCGCCAGCTTATTGCGATTTTCGCTTGATGGGTTATAGGCGAGCAATAATATATCGCCCCACTTCACCACCGCGATACCCGCATCGGGATTCGGTAATGCTGTCGATTGCAGCGCAGCGTCCCAGCCGTTTTGATAGTGTGAAAACAGAATGTGTTTTTGATTATGGGTCGGACGAAAAAACACCTGAAGTTGCGATTTGTCAGCCGCAACGAGAGCAGGTTGAATCAAGCCAGGCCCAAACGGGATGCGTTGCTTGTGCAAAAAACGCCCTGCACTATCCAGTACCAAATACTCGGGGAATTTTTGCATGAACTCATGATGCGCCGGCATTAACCAACCTGCACTGCCATCGCCGAGCGTGACGGGCACCGGCGGATTGCGTAGCTGCGTGCTAATGTTGATGAACGGGCTGGTGACCCACAACGCGGGGGCCGTCCAGGTTTGCCCTTCGTCGCTGGAAACACTATGCGCGACACGACTGCCGCCCCAACCGCCGAGCGCGACGGTGACGAAAACCAAATGAATTTTTCCGTCATCAGCAGCGAACAAAACCGGGTTGCCGATTTTTTTATTGTAGTGTCCGAAGGCTTGGATCGTGCTCGCCACGCTTTGAATAATCTGCGCCGCGCCCCAGGTGCCGTTTTTATTCACCGCCAACAATAACTTCACATCGCTCGCCCCTTCGCGCGAACCGGCGAACCACACAACCATGCGCGTGCCGCTGGCTAATGCCAACACAGAACTGGCGTGGTTCGCGGTCTCAGTCGTCGGTAGATGGGTTGAAACGTATTGTGCGATGGAAGAATGCGCGGTATTTTTTACAGCAGGTGTGTTGATTTGCCAGGCACTAGGAAGGGGCCGAAGGAAAATCAGAACCAAACTAACGCTCAACATGCCCAATAAAAAAATCAATTGAATCATATAGTTACGTTAGTTCAAGAATCGCTGGTTTTGGGTCCAGCGTTAGCTTGATCGATTAAATTAGACAGCGCCACGCCGCGCGCGACGGATTCATCATAGACAAAATGCAATTGCGGCACGACGCGCAAACTCATGCCTTTGCCGAGTTCAGTACGCAAAAAACCGGCGGCGCGCGTCAAGCCTTCGAGACTGCCGGCCGGATCGCTTTTTTTACCCATGACGGTGAAAAAAACTTTGGCGTGCGCGTAATCGTGAGCGACATCGACATCGGTAATCGTCACCATGCCGACGCGCGGATCTTTGAGTTCGCTGCGGATGATGGCAGACAAATCGCGCTGTATTTGTTCAGCGATGCGACTAACGCGCTCCGGGTGTTTGGGCATGGTGTTTTTTGCGCGCGTTATTGCAGCGTGCGCGCCACTTCGGTTACTTCAAATACTTCAAGCTGATCGCCGACTTGAAGGTCGTTGAAATTTCTCAGCGACAAGCCGCATTCAAAGCCGGCTTTGACTTCTTTCACGTCGTCTTTGAAACGCTTGAGCGAGTCGAGCTCGCCGGTGTGCATTACCACGTCGCCGCGCAACACGCGCACTTCGGAGCCGCGTTTGACTTGGCCATCGAGCACATAGCAACCGGCCACGGCGCCGACTTTGGAGATGCGGAATACTTCGCGGATTTCCACCGTGCCGATGACGCTTTCTTTGCGCTCAGGAGACAACATACCGGACAGGGCCGCTTTCACTTCATCGACCGCATCGTAAATAATATTGTAGTAACGTAAATCGACGCCGGAACTTTGAATCAACTTGCGCGCAGTGACGTCAGCGCGGGTGTTGAAACCGATGATGACGGCTTTAGATGCCAACGCCAGATTCACGTCGGATTCGGAAATACCACCAACGCCGCTGTGGACGACGTTGACGCGGACTTCGTCAGTCGATAATTTTTGTAGCGATTGCACCAAGGCTTCGTAGGAACCTTGCACGTCCGCTTTGATAATCAATGCGAGGCTACGCACTTTGCCTGCTGCCGCTTCGGCGAACACGTCGTCGAGTTTGGCGGCTTGTTGGCGCGCCAACTTCACGTCACGGAATTTGCCTTGACGGAACAGCGCGATTTCGCGCGCTTTGCGTTCGTCGTTGATGACCATAATTTCTTCGCCTGCGCGGGGCACATCGGACAAACCTTGCACTTCGACCGGAATCGAAGGGCCTGCGACGTCTATCGATTTACCATTTTCATCCAGCATGGCACGAATGCGCCCGAAGGCGGCACCAGCGAGCAAATTGTCACCGCGCTTTAGCGTGCCGGATTGAATCAGAATCGTCGCAACCGGGCCGCGACCTTTATCCAAACGCGATTCGATGACCAAACCTTTGGCCGGCGCCTCTTTCACCGCCTTCAATTCCAAGACTTCCGCTTGCAACAAAATCGCTTCGAGCAAGCCGTCAATATTCAAACCGGTTTTCGCCGACACTTGAATAAACTGCACGTCGCCGCCGTATTCCTCAGGCAACACGCTTTGCGAAACCAATTCCTGCTTGATGCGTTCAAAATTCGCATCGGGCTTATCAATTTTATTCACTGCCACCACGATCGGCACATTGGCCGCTTTCGCGTGGGCAATCGCTTCAATCGTTTGCGGCATCACACCGTCGTCGGCGGCCACCACCAGTACCACGATGTCGGTCGCTTTGGCGCCGCGTGCGCGCATGGCGGTAAACGCTTCGTGACCCGGGGTATCCAAAAAGGTAATCATGCCGCGCGGTGTTTCGACGTGATACGCGCCGATGTGTTGCGTGATCCCGCCGGCTTCACCGCTGGCGACGCGAGTACGGCGAATCGTATCGAGCAAGGAAGTCTTACCGTGATCGACGTGACCCATTACGGTGACCACTGGCGCGCGCGGCTCGGCTACAGCATCGCTGACGGCAGCCTCTTCCAAAAATACTTCCGGGCTATCAAGCGCCGCGGCCTTGCCGACGTGACCCATTTCTTCCACCACAATCAAGGCGGTCTCTTGATCCAGCACTTGATTGATGGTGAC
>JAYVJD010000387.1:0-6402 GCA_043769625.1 Pseudomonadota bacterium
CTAAAACCGTACTATTAGGAACTTGAACTTCACCGACGAACGCATTACGCGCTATTTCAGGCAGGATGTCAAGGAAAGACAATTGTCTAGCGCTATTTATTTTTTGCAAATTACGGGAACAAAAAATATCAGACTTGGTCTGTTCACTCCGAATCTCTGTGGGATATTTCCACAACCCGCGCGCGCGCGGCGAGCTGATTAATAAGTGCAGCGGCGGCAGCGCGGTTCGCTGGGTCAAGATTCGCATCCCATTCATCTAAAAGGTAAATTCCCGCGTCGGTGTGTGTGACAATTTCACGCAGCGATTGAAGCTGGCGTTCGCCGGAGGAGAAGCCGGATTTCTTTTTCGCTGGCTGGTCGGCTGCAATATCTTCTTCCGCCTCATCGTTTTCATCTGCCGGCACAGCGCCGGCAAATTTAAACGATAGCCGATCCGCCGTCGGCCAATAGTAAGCGCGGTTTTTCAACTCGGCTTTCAGTGCCAACAATAAAGTCGATTTGCCCGATCCGTTGTCGCCGCGCACGTTGATGCGGCCGCTGGGTTGCGCCAGAATTTTCTCCATCGCTTGCTCGACGGATTGGCAGGCAATCACGTTTTCATTTTGGCGCAACAACAAACGATCGAATTGTATGCGCGAATTAAATTCGCTGTCCGCTTGCGGCCGCATGTTATCGACCACGCCGCCCATGCGCGTCCAGATCGCGAGCAAGTCATTCCAACCTGAAGCAAGCAAGTGAACGTCGTGCGTCATTTCAATCTGGCGCGGCAGCGTAGCCGCCAGCGCCGCGAGCAGTACCGTGTTACTTAAATCTTGCGACGCGACATAAGACATCGTCGTGAACACAATGCCGAGGCCGATAATACCGCTCACGGTGCTGAGGCCTTCGCGCGTGACGATGGCGCGGATTTGTGCACGCAATGCATCGCGCAACTTCACCTTAAAGCCGCTGTGCCAGAGGCGGAAGTTATACGCGTTGCCGCTGAAAATATTGTCCCACGCGGTGTAGCTATGCGACGTCATGCGATTGGTCATGCGTTGGTTGGTAAGGTAAGCGTAGGCGACGGGTTTGCGCAGCGACCATTGCAAAAACAGCAGAATCGCAAACACCACTGCATAGGCTATCGGTAAGCCCGCGTCGATTTCTAAACCTATCACCAGTGCATTGAACACCAGGCCAAAGAAAATCTTTAAATCGGCTTCGAGTTCGTACATCAGCTCGAAAAAAATATGGAAGGTTTCGCTAGTGAGAAACGGCTCGATTTGTTCACGAATTGGTTTGTCGTGCAAAAGTGTATTTTGATGCCGATTGTCGCGCGCAAAGCGCAGCATATAGCGGCCAAAGGCGCCAAATCCCGCTTGCTCAGCGAACACCCAACTCACCGCGCCGACGATATACGAAGTCGATTGCGCGGCCACGATCCACAATAAATCGCTGGCTAAAAATTCGTCATTGGCGACATCGCGTCCGGCCTTGATCACCAGATAAGTTGTCGCGGCAGCGAGCAGGGACTCGACTACGATCAAACCGATCATGAAATAAAATTGGCGACAGGCGAGCAGTCGGACAAAATCCCATCGGGTAAATGCAGCGCGTGAATTTAGGGGCATATAGTGTGCGTAAGTTTGAAATTCACGCCATCATGGACGGATTTTATGCATCTACGTAATTTATTGATTATATTAAATTATTTATGCGTTAATCGGCTGCCTTGCGAGGGTGTTGGCGGTTTTCTTCGCACGCCAATTTTCGACTAACGAATACACCGCAGGCACCACGACGAGCGTGAGCAAGGTCGAAGAAATCATGCCACCGATAACGGCCACAGCCAACGGCTGATTGGTCTCAGAGCCGGCGCCGTACCCCAGTGCCGCAGGAAACAGCGCCAGAATAATGGTGGCCGAGGTCATCAACACCGGCCGCATACGCGTCGGGCAGGCGTCATTCAACGCGGCGTCAACGCCAAAGCCCTCGGTGCGACGTTGATTGGTCAGGTCCACCAGCAAGATAGAATTTTTTGCGACCAGGCCGATGAGCAAAACGAGGCCGATCATGGAATAAATATTCAAGGTCTGCCCCGTCACCCACAACGCAAACACGCCGCCGATAATCGCCAGCGGCTGCGCGAGCATAATTATCAGCGGTTGAATAAATGAGTTGAACTGACTCGCGAGCACCATATATAAAAGAACCAAGGCTAAGGCAAAAGCAAAAATCATATAGCCGATGGTTTTACTGAATTCTTCCGCCTGGCCAGTGAGCTTGAGCGAGTAGCCAGCCGGTAGTTGTTCGGCTGCCGCTTTAACTCGCGTCACCGCATCGCCCAGAGCAATAGTGGGCGAACCAAAAAATGTCGCGGCGTATTGCAAATCAAATTTACCGATGGTCGCCGGGCCGAGTGTTTGTTTGAATGACGCCAGATTGTCGAGGCGCACCAGCTTATTGTCTTTGGCGCGGAGGAAAATTCGCGTCAGATCGTCTTCACCGGCAAATTCACCCGCCAAACCTTTTACCCGCACATCATAGCGTTCGCCGTCGCCGGGGAAATCATTGTATTTACCGATATCAACGCCGCCGGTCATCATCGTCACCGCGGCGCCAATATCCGAGGCGTTCAGGCCGAGCGACGCGGCGCGTGTACGGTCGATATTCATCACCAGTTGCGGCAAGTCGAGCTGTAAATCCATGTCGATGCGGCCCATGCCGGTGCGGCCGGCGGCGGTATCATCGGAGAGCTTCTGTTGAATCAATTGCGCTTGTCGTCCGACTTCCTGCAGATTCGGCCCGCTTAATACAAATTGCAATGGCTCGCTGCGTTGCCCCTGCACAATCGAAAACGGCGCGGCGAATACGCGCGCACCGGGAATTTGCGTCATTTCCTGGCGCACCATCGGGATTAATTCTTGTTGCTTTAACGTCCGTTCGTTTTTCGGCACCATGCGTGCGACTACGGTGCCCTGATTGACCTGACCTGCTTGTCCGAGGCCGATCAGCGCGAATTCGGTGACGATTTCTTTGTGTTTTGATAACGCGGCCTCGACCAATTTCAGACGGCTGTCGGTGTAATCAATGCTGGAACCCAACGGGGTTTTCAAATTCACAATAAAGCGGCCTTCATCTTGTTCCGGCGCGAAGGCTTTGCCCACCTGCATGAAAAACCAGCTACTGCAGACCATGACAATCAAGGTCAAAATAACCACTAACCAACGATGTGACAAACAGGTTTTCAAAATGCGGCAATATGCGGTATCCATCGCGGCAAAAAATTTGCCCAAACTACCGTTAATCAGGCCGTGATGCGGCTCGACTTTCAAATAACGCGAGCACAGCATCGGCGTTAGCGTGACGGAAACGAATAGCGACACCAGCACGCCGAAGGTAACCACTACCGCGAACGATTGAAAAAACCGACCAATAATGCCCCCGAGAAACATCACCGGGGCAAAAATCGAAACCAACGATAGCGTGGCGGCTAGCACGGCAAACACCACTTCGCGGCTGCCGTTGAGCGCTGCGGAAATTGGATTATTATCAATCGTTTCTCGATGGCGAAAAATATTTTCCAATACCACAATCGAATCATCAACCACCACGCCGACCAGTAATAACAGCGCGAGCAGCGTGATCGAATTGAGGGTGTAGCCTGCCGCGTAAATCACCGCGATCGCGCCGAGCAAGGAAACCGGAATCGCCACGGCGATAATCAGCGTTGAACGGAAGCTGCGCAAAAATAACCAGACGACTAAAGCGGCGAGCAACGTGCCTTCGATCAAATGCTCTTTCAGCGAATTGACCATTTCGTTAATGAATACCGCGTCGTTAGACACGATCGAAATCATCGTGCCGGGGGGCAACTGCGGCGTGATTTCCTTATCCAATTTGGCGCGCACACGGTTGATGATTTCGACAGTATTGGTATTCGCCACTTTGACAATGCCGAGGCCAATGGTGGGTTTGCCGTTAAAGCGGGCCATTTGTCGATAGTCGGACAGGCCGTCTTCAATCTCGGCGACGTCCTTCAAGCGTACAGCCGCGCCGTCACGGTAAGCCACAATCATGGCGGATAACTCATCCAGATTATGAAATTCCAAATCCAGCTTGAGCAGGTTTTCCGTCGTCGGGCCGACCAAAAAGCCGCCGGATAATTGCAAGTGCTCTTTAGTAAATGCCGATGTTAGATCTTGCGTCGTGATGCCCAACGCCGCCATGCGCGACGGGCTGAGGCTAACGCGAATGGTGCGGTCGCGCCGTCCGCCGAGGCGCACTTCGCCGACGCCATCGACGGTTTCCAGGCGCTTTTTAATCGTATTGAGCGCGTATTGGTTCAGTTGTTGTTGCGTGCGGTCGCCTTGCAGCGCCAGCCACATGATCGGCTGCGCGTTGGTTTCTACTTTGGCGACAATGGGTGGATCAGCGTCGCGCGGAAGGCGACGCAAGACTTGATTTACCTTGGCTTGGACTTCGTTAAATGCCACATCAATTTTTTTGTCCAAATTAAACGTGATGGCGATGATCGACACGCCGGGCGACGACGAAGACTGAATATGCTCAATGCCCGGTATGCTGTTGACCGAAGTTTCGATGACATTGGTGACGCTGGAATCGACCGTGTCGGGATTCGCACCGCGTTGCACAGTAGAGACCGACACCACGGGAAATTCCACATAAGGAAAACGGTCGATGCCAACCTTGGTGTAAGCAATGATGCCGAACAACACCAATAAACCATTCAGCATGTAAGCGAAGACATGCCGCTTGATGGAAATTTCGGGCAGGTTCACTGAATTTTCCCCGGTGGGTTGGTCGAGGCGGACGCGCTAGGTTGCGCGGCTTGCACGACAATCAAGGCTTTGTCGGTGAGAAAACCGGCGCCATCCAACACCACGATTTCGCCCGATTGAATGCCGGATAAAATTTCCACGTAACCATCCTGCCGCACGCCGGTTTCGACCACGCGTTGTTCGGCCGAAGTATCTTTAACGACATACACAACTTTTCCGGCCGGGCGCAGCACGACACTTATGGCGGGAACGGTAATCGCGCCAATGCGCTCGCCTACTTTGACTTCGCCATTGACCGAAGAGCCTGCGCGCCAATCGCCTGGGTTACGGAATTTGATAATGGCCTCGATTGAGCGGTTGCTGGTGCCGACCAACGCACGAATTTCTTCGACTTTTGCTTCCAGCGGCTTGTTGGGGGCGAGCGGGCTGAGCAGTATTACCGATTGGCCGGGCTGGATTTTTGTTGCGACCGTTTCAGGAAAAGGTAATCGGACGCGGAGTAATTCTGACGTGGCAATTTGAAATAAGGTTTTCCCCGGCGTAACGTAATCGCCTTTTGACACCTGTTTTTGCTCAATCCGGCCAGTTGCCGGGGCAAACACGCTGGCTTTACCAACATTGCGGCGAGCGATATCGCCCTGGGCACGGGCGCTGCGCAGCTGCTGCTCCAGTGCCGAGAGTTGCGACTCTAATTCTTCAACCCGCAATGGCGAAATGAAGTTTTGCGCGAGTAATTCACGATTGCGTTCCACGACTTTTTTTTGATTCACCATCAGCGCCTCGAGGCGTTGTATATCGGCGTCGGCAGACGAACGGCTGCTGCCCAGATCGGTTGAGTCCAGCTTGACCATGATTTGACCCACTTTGACCGGGTCGCCCAAATTGAAATAGACCTCGGTGATTCGGCCAGATACTTCTGACGAAACCGTGGGTGAAGACGGACTATCGACTTCGCCAATGGTTTTTTCTACCAGTTTGATATCGCGCTTTTCCGCTTGGGCCGTGGTTACGATGGTTCCGGCAGCAGATTTTTTGGACGGTTCGCTTTTTGGGCCGCAACTAACCAATAGGCAAGCGCAGCTCAGCCAAACCCAGCGCTGATGAGGGAGAAAAGTCATGTAAATCCTTGAGCGTGGTGGGCGAGGTGTTGGGACGTGAAAAATTCCGCAACAATTGTCAAATTTTACACGAAACAGGTGAACGACGGACTGATTAGCCTAGGTCAGGCAAATTATCGGTAGGGGGAGTGACGGGCGCAGGTGCACAGGAGATAACAACGGAACTACTGCCATCCGGCAAGCACACCGAAGTAATCGGTATCGTGCCGGATGGCAGCAGAGATGCAGCGATGAACCGTTTTTAGAACGTCGGTTTGAAAATCGGCGTAATTAACGGTGCGGAAGGCATGCCCATGCCGGCTGGCTTGGATGCTGCTTTCTTCATCGGCGACTTTTTCTTAGCGGCTACCTTTTTTTTTGCGGCAGGTTTTTTAGCGGCTGCTTTTTTAGCAGCTGGCTTCTTGGCTGCTTTTTTAGCGGCTGGCTTTTTAGCTGCTTTTTTGGCGGCTGGCTTTTTCTTCGCAGCGGCTTTTTTGGCTGGCTTTTTAGCTGCTTTTTTAGCG
>JAYVJD010000388.1:0-2338 GCA_043769625.1 Pseudomonadota bacterium
GGCGGTTACGAAATGGAAACGCTGGCACTCGGCATTCCCTTCATGGCTGCGTTTTTGAATCCGGGCGGCTGGGGCGAAGAGTTTGCCTGGTATATGGACAACTACACCAACCTCGCGGGGATGTGGTTAGTCGGCGAAGACATGCCACGCGCCACCAACCGCATTACCTTGAACACGGCGTTGAAAGACAAATACGGTATGCCGATTCCCAACGTGCATTTTGATGATCACGAAAACGACATTGCCATGCGCGAGCACGCCTTTAAGCAAGGCCAGATGGTGTATGAGGCCGCAGGGGCGATCAAATCGTTCCGCACACCGCCGTATCCTTCGACGCATAACCTCGGCACGTGTCGCATGGGCAGCAACGCCAACAATAGCGTGTGTAATAATTTCGGCCAAACGCACGACATCAAAAACCTGTTCATTTCCGATGGCAGCCAATTTACCACCGGCGGCGCGGAAAACCCGACACTGACGATTGTCACCCTCGCCATTCGGCAGGCGGACTACATCGCGAAACAAATGAGCGCGCGCGCAATTTAATTTCAACCATGAATTCGGCGTAGAGAAATCTACGCTGATTTTTTACGAAAGGAAAAAGCATGTGCGAATTTTTTGTCAAAGCCGATCCGATTTTGTACGAATCGCGCTCGCGCAGCGTGCGCATTCATGGCGTTCTCACCAGCTTGCGCCTGGAAAATATGATGTGGGACACGTTGGCGCAAATGGCGAATGAAGAAGGGCGCACCACCAATAGTTTGTTAGTCCAATTTCACGATGAAGTCATGGCGCATCGCGGAGAAGTGAATAATTTCGCCTCCTTCCTGCGCGTCACCTGTCTGCGTTATATGCGACGCAAATATGAAGCGAGCCAGGGAAACTTGCCCAAGGCTGAGATTAAGCCGACCATAATAAAAATGACGGCGCGCGCGTAAATTTTTAACTCCAAGAAAGTATGCAATGGCAAAAATGATCCACACCATGATCCGCGTTTTGGATATGGACAAGTCGCTCAAATTTTATCGCGAAGCGTTTGAATTCGTTCCGTCGCA
The DNA here is from genome assembly GCA_043769625.1 of Pseudomonadota bacterium. Taxonomy (GTDB): domain Bacteria; phylum Pseudomonadota; class Gammaproteobacteria; order Burkholderiales; family JBEEJL01; genus JBEEJL01. The sequence goes on from JAYVJD010000388.1 coordinate 1,056, forward strand.
TACATTGGATTTTCCTGACTTCGCGTTAGTGTATTTGCGTAACGCAGAGAACGATGTCGAAATCGAACTGACGCTCAACAAAGGCCGCACTGAAGCCTACACCCACGGTACGGGTTACGGCCATTACGCTTATGTCGTTGAGGATCTCGACGGTAAACGCGACCAACTGGACAGGCTTGGCTACGCGCCGCTGGCAATAAAAGAATTCAAGCGCGGCGACGAATTACTCGCGCGGTTTTTTTTCGTCCAAGATCCGGATGGCTACAAAATCGAAGTGTTACAAAAACACGGCCATTACGTTTAATGGGACATAAAATAGTTTAATATAATCAATAAGTTATACGTCATTCTCGATACGACTCTTTTCTCCGCTATACAGATTCATGGTTTTACTCAGTTACTCGGCAGTGAATTGCGTTTACACTTTTATCTTCTCCACTTTGCCGAAAAAACAATGCGCCTGATTTATTGTCTCGCTCTGCTTGCCCTTGCTGCCTGCGCTCAATCACCAAGCAAATCCTTATCCATACTAGCCAATGTCGATTGGCCGAGCTATGGGCTAGATCTCGCCAATCATCGTTACTCGCCGCTTACGCAAATCAATCGCGACACGATCAAAGATTTGCAGCCGGCATGGACTTACAACAGCGGCGTCAAAGCGACGTTTCAAGCCACGCCGATTGTCATTGGCGGCACGATGTACGTCGCGTTGCCGTTCAATCACGTCGTCGCGCTTGACGCGAAAACTGGCGCAGAGAAATGGCGCTACAACCATTTGCTGCGCAAAGACTACAAGCTCTGCTGCGGGCCAGCCAATCGCGGCGTCGCAGTCAGCAATGATCAAGTCTTTATCGGCACCGTCGATGCGCGCTTGATTGCGCTTGACGCTGCAACCGGCAAACCGCGCTGGGATATTGACGTTACCAATAACGCCGAATTGCCAATTGAAAACGTCGCGCAGCTAAACAAAAATGATCCACTGGCAAAAATTGGTGTGACCGGCGCGACCGGTGTCGGCATCAACATGGCGCCAATTGTGGTCGAGGGCAAAGTCATCGTCGGTATCACCGGCGTTGGCTACGGTTTACATCTCGACAGCCCGCGTAAGGATGCGCCGCTCGGCGCGGTGGTCGGCGTACAAGGTGAGTATGGCCGGCCCGGTTTTCTCGCCGCCTATGACGTCAACAGCGGTAAACAAATCTGGCAGTTCGACACCATCGCCGCGCAAAAATGGGAAGGTGAATTCGTGACAAACTCGCCCGACGGCACGCCGCTCAATCGCA
>JAYVJD010000389.1:0-6382 GCA_043769625.1 Pseudomonadota bacterium
GGGTTTCAGTGCCAGCGCATCTTCCGCGCTCGCTTGCGCGGGCAGCACGGTGACTTTGCAGCCACGCTCGGTAAGCATGCGCAGAATATTTCTTTTAACGCCGTAGTCGAATGCGACGACGTGAAATTTGGATTCCGTTTGCTTGGCGTAGCCTTTGCCTAATGCCCATTCGCCTTCGAGCCATTCGTAGGCTTTAGTCGTGCTGACGACTTTGGCTAAATCCATACCGGCTAGTCCGGCAAATGCCTTGGCTTGTTTCAGCGCCTCGGCTTCATCGATATTGCCCGCCATGAGGCAACCGTTTTGCGCGCCCTTCTCTCTTAAGATTCGAGTCAGGCGACGCGTGTCGATATCGGCTATCGCCACGATGTTGTTTTTATTCAAATAAGTTGAGAGGTCTTGTTGCGAGCGAAAGTTGCTGGCAACCAAGGGCAAATCGCGTATGACCAAACCGGCGGCAAAGACTTTTTCTGACTCGGCGTCTTCCAGATTCACACCGGTGTTGCCGATGTGCGGATAAGTAAGGGTGACGATTTGTTTGCAATACGAGGGATCGGTGAGGATTTCCTGATAGCCGGTCATCGCGGTGTTGAACACCACTTCACCAACCGACACACCTTCAGCGCCAATCGAAATACCCCGAAAGACTGATCCATCTGCAAGAACTAGGATGGCGGGACGGGTATTAGGCACGGGAAACTCCAGAAAACTGCGCAAATTGCAGGTACAAAAAATGCGGGAAAGATGTTGCTCTTCCCCGCGCTATTTGAATAAAGATTATACGCGAAACGAGGCGTGCATTCAATGCGCAAAATGCATTGCCTATTATTTAGGCAAACCGAGTAGCGACACATCGCCGCTTTTTGCCGCCTTGACAATCAAGTCGCGCACGCGTTGCGCTTCGAGGCGATCGGCATCGCTGTCAAGATAATCGAGCACATGACGCGAGACGCTGGATGAATCGCAACGCCCGGTATCGATGCACAAGGCTTGCCAGGTCATCGAGCCGCGCGAGCAATCTGCGCCGAGCTCGCACGCCGCCAGCATCGCAGCGGACTCGACCAACTCGAAACTCACCGGATGGTTATTCGCGCCGATTAAAATATAGTCGAGGCCCGGCCGCTGCAAAACATTCGCCAGCTCGGCGATGGCGTAAGGATCTCCTGCTTGCAAAATGCCCGACACCGAATGCGCAATATCGACATCGGAATATTTGTTGTCGATCAACACACCACGCGCCGCCAGCGCTTTGGCATCGCCGCCTGATATTGCGTCGGCTTTGAGTGTATTAATTTCGTTCAGCGTTTCTTTTACCGCGCGCGCGTCGAGCCCGTTGCAGCGACTACGCAAACGATTAAACGCATCAGTGCGATCGGCTAATTGTGTGCCTTCGACACTCGATTGCATGAAATCATCGCTCGATTCATAGGGTTTTCCGTCGGGGTTTTTAGCGAAACGCAAACAGCTTTCCAACGCACCGGAGACCCAATACTTAACGCCGGGCGAAGCATGCTGACGATATTTTTGATAAAACGCTTTGAGATCAAGTGCCGATTGATATTCGAGACCAACGGTAATTTCTTCAGCGCGCGTTTTTTTCGGCTCGGGAATAGTGGCTTGGGGCGTGCTGCCGACCGGCGCGGGCTCGCCGGGAAAAATAGTTTGCTGCTCAGGCGGGGTGGGCGTTACTACGGAAGCGCTTTTTTCCGGCGCGATTGCGCCAGTGGAAATAGTTTGATCGCGCGGTGATGAAAAGAAAAAGTATGACCCACCGAGCAATATAAAAAAAGTTAATATAATCAAATACTTATATTTCATGCCTGCAGGTCGCTGGAAAACTCAGCGCAGACCCAATACGTCCTGCATATCAAACAATCCATTTTTCTTATGGGCTAAAAATTTCGCTGCGCGCACCGCGCCTTGTGCGAACGTGGCGCGGCTCGAGGCTTTGTGCGAAATTTCGATGCGCTCGCCGATGCCGGCAAACATGACGGTATGGTCACCGACAATATCGCCGCCGCGCACCGTGGCGAAACCAATGCTGCCAGCTTTGCGTTCGCCAGTGTTGCCTTCGCGTGCATACACGGCGAGGTCGTTCAACGACATGCCGATGGTTTTGGCGATGACCTCGCCCATGCCGAGCGCGGTACCCGACGGCGCATCAACCTTATGCCGATGATGTGCTTCGATGATTTCGATGTCGTAACCGTCGTGTAAAATTTTGGCTGCGAGCTCGAGCAGTTTGAATGTGACGTTTACGCCGACGCTCATATTCGGCGCGAACACAATCGCGATGTCTTTCGCTGCGTCACGAATTTTTTGTTTTTGTGCGTCGGAAAAACCGGTGGTGCCGATAACGATTTTTGCGCCTGTGGCGCGGCAGATGTCGAGATGCGCCAACGTGCCTTCGGGTCGGGTAAAGTCGATCAGGATATCGCCGGGTTTGAGCGATGCAGCAGCGTCGGCGGAAATCAAAACCGAATTTTTTGCGCCGATCAATTCGCCTGCGTCGCGACCAATGAATTCGCTGCCGTTCATTTCGAGCGCAGCGGACAAGCGTGTGGCCGAGTCGGCGGCAATCGTCTCAATCAGCATGCGGCCCATGCGCCCGCCGCTGCCGGCGACGCAGATATTCGCCACACTCATTTTTTCGCGCTCAATTCCGTGTTGGGCAAACCCTGGCCTTCAATTTTGGCCAGCACATCTTTTTCAAATGTCAGCGTCAGTTTGCGCTGTTCTTCGACCGTCCATCCTTTGCGCAGGCTATACACATAATCCCAGCGGTCAGCGTGATAAATGTCGGACACCAGCGCAGTGCCGAGCAGGTTTTTTACTTCGCTGCGCGTCATGCCGGCTTTCAGTTTATCGACATTTTCCTGCGCGATGATATTGCCTTGTTGAATATCAATTTTGTAAGGGGCTAAATAGCTGCACGCGGATAGCGTTATGGCTAAACTAATGGTCGCGAAGAAACGTATTATCGAGTTGCGTAGCATTGCGGAATCCTGAAAGTAGTGAATGCGTGATTATATCCCGACCGTTGCGCTTACGTCAGCCGGTTTGAAAGGGCAACTTAACGCGCGGCTTAAGTTGTGGTACAAAGGTAGTTATGAGCGAAGCTAAAGATCTGAAAAATATCGGCCTCAAGGCCACCCTGCCACGGCTGAAAGTGCTTAATTTATTTGAGCAAAGTGATGTTCGCCATTTAACGGCGGAAGACGTTTATCGCCTGCTTGGCAATGAAGGCATCGACATCGGACTGGCGACGGTATATCGCGTGCTGACGCAATTCGAACAAGCCGGCTTGTTGTCGCGCCATCATTTCGAGAGCGGCAAAGCGGTGTATGAGTTGAACCAAGGCGGGCATCACGATCACCTAATGTGTTTGCAATGTGGTCGGGTGGAAGAGTTTTACGACGGGGAAATTGAACGCCGGCAAAATAAAATCGCCAGTGAGCGCGGCTTCGCTATCCACGATCATTCACTGCATATCTACGCCGACTGCACCAAGCGCGATTGCCCGCACAAGAGTTAAAATGATGTGTCAGCAATGTGGAAGTCTCCACGTTAAAGCCTAGCCAGACATTCACCGTCTGCCAGCTCAGCCATTTTTCAAGAAAGTTTACGATGACTAATTTACGCCGTTTGATTCGATATTTTATTTTTGCGCTGCTGTCGGTAGGCATTATGGTTGTCGGTTTTCGCGCGACAGCCTACGAAGCGCCAGCGGGAATGCACAAGACGCTCGCGCCGGGCAGTGACACGATGACCGTCGCGCAACTGCCAGCGGAGGCGCAGCAAGTACTCAAACTCATCAAACAAGGCGGGCCGTTCCCGTATAGTCGCGACGGCGTGATTTTCGGTAACCGCGAAAAGCGGCTGCCCAAACAAGCGCGCGGCTATTACAAGGAATACACGGTCAAAACTCCCGGCGCGCGTAATCGCGGCGCGCGGCGCATTATCGCCGGCAGCAAGGGCGAGTATTTTTACAGTGACGATCACTACGAAACGTTCCGTCAAATCAAGGAGTGACCCATGAAAAAATTGAAATCCTTATTGACTGAAAACAAACTCGGCGGCGTGTTTCAATTGATGTCGGACGACATCCACGCTGATATAGAAAAAGCCAGCAAAGTAGCCAAGCTCGCCTACTTCCACATTGAAGGCAAAAAAATTGAGAAAAAAGAACAATTTCTCAACCATGCCTCCGTCGCTATGCATTTCCCCGATTATTTTGGCGGCAACTGGGATGCGTTTGCCGATTGCCTCGAAGATTTGTCCTGGCATGAAGCCAAAGGCTATGTCGTGCTATTCGATCATTACGATGGCTTGGCGTCGCATGCGCACGGGCAGTTTGATACCTTGCTCGAAATATTTCAGAGCGCGGTGGAATTCTGGCGCGAACAAGGCAAGCCGATGTTTATTTTGTTACGCGGCAAACCGGCGTTAGAAGCGATCGAAAAAATAGCTTGATCTCAGCAACATCGCCATAAAAAAAACCCCGCGTCGCGGGGTTTTTTTATGCGGGTCAAACAACGTGCTCAAACCGGCAAGGTTTTACGCCGCGAGATACCTGCCATTCCGAGCAAGCCCACGCCCAGCATCCACACAGCTGGCGGCATGGCCTTGGTCATATCACCTGCGTTTTGCAGCAAAGGGTTTTTGATCGACGCAACCGCAGGCGCTTTCAAACCGGTTGGCGCATCCAAATCCTGCTCGCTGAAATTTAATTTTTTTGTCTCCGCTTTGCTTGGCAACGGGTTGTTGTCCGAGACGCGAACCACATCGGCAAGATTCGCCGGGACGCCGATTTTGAGAAAAATCGCCGGCCCGCTATGGAGCTTGGCCACGGCTGAGGTTGCCGGCGCAACTTTCATCGGCATCACTGGCGCAGAACTCTTGAGGAAAGTCTGCACGTTATCGCCATTGATCGCGCGAATGTCTTTCATGGCTTTTGGCGCCGCCGTGGCCGGATTAAACGGCGAAACCGATTCGGCGTAGGCGGTGGCCCCCGCTAAACATAAAATCAATGTTAACTTGTTGAATATATTCATATTTTATTTTTGCCATGCGCTCAATGGTATGAGGGCTAGTGATTTGATCCGATGGTGAATTATCGCACAGCAGACGAAATCTCAAGGTAGGGTGTAGTGGGGTAAACACTGTATATTGCGATGCAATAGACGGTAGATTGAGGTAGGAGTTTTGGGAATTGATGCCCAAAAATAAAAAATTAACTCTCTGATTTTATTAAAATAAATAGTTGGCGAGCACTAACATTGTATGGCCTGATGGGCATATCAACCAAAAGCTCAGATTTCCTCGTCGATTTGCCCCAATAAACTGGCGTTCCCACCCACTGCAGCCGTATTTATGGTCTGCGTACGTTCGGTCGCAAAGCGGTTTAAATAGTGCGGACCGCCGGCTTTGGGCCCGGTGCCGGACAAGCCCTCGCCGCCAAAAGGTTGCACACCGACGACCGCGCCGATCATATTGCGGTTGATGTATAAGTTGCCGACTTTGGCGCGCGCACAAACCATGTCGATATGGTCGTCGATGCGCGAATGCAGGCCGAGTGTCAGGCCGAAACCTTTGGCGTTAATGGCGGCGATGACATTTTCCAATTCGTTTGCGGCAAAACGAATCACATGCAAAATCGGCCCAAACACTTCGTTTTCCAACTCGTCGAAATGTTTCAGCTCGTAAATACACGGCGCAAAAAAAGTCCCGTGCTCGCATCCCGCCGGCAAGGGCATTTCGTAAATGACTTTGGCGGTCGCGCGCATTTTTTGCTGATGCTTTTGTAGGAGAGCGAGCGCATCAGCATCAATCACCGGCCCAATATCGGTTGTCAGACGCGCGGGATCGCCGATCGCCCATTCGCCCAAGGCGCTTTGGAATAAGTGATAAACCCGCTCGGCAATTTCCTGCTGCACAAACAACACGCGGCAAGCCGAACAACGCTGACCTGCGCTATTGAAAGCCGACGTCAGCACATCATTGACGACTTGTTCCGGCAGCGCCGAGCTATCCGCTACCAAGGCGTTGATGCCGCCGGTTTCGGCGATGAAGGGAATAATCGCGCCGGTTCTCGCCGCGAGCGAGCGATTGATCGCCTGCGCCGTCGCGGTCGAGCCGGTAAACACCACGCCATTAATCCGCGCATCCTTGACCAACGCCGCGCCGACTGTCGCGCCGTCGCCGGGTAACAATGACAGCGCCTCCACCGGTACGCCGGTTTGGTGCAATAATTTCACTGCCGCAAACGCGACTAGCGGCGTTTGCTCGGCCGGCTTGGCGATGACGGCATTGCCCGCTGCTAACGCCGCTGCAATTTGGCCAACAAAAATCGCCAAAGGAAAATTCCACGGGCTGATGCAAA
>JAYVJD010000390.1:0-2329 GCA_043769625.1 Pseudomonadota bacterium
CCGCCCCGCTGACGGGAATGTTTACGATTCCACCGACATCACCGCCTGTAACCGTATAGCTCACAATCTGTGCACCGATTTGCAACGTGATGACATCACCCGCTGCTGCATTTAACGGAATCGCAATCTGTATATTCGTACCGTCGCTCGCCTCACTGTCATTAATACCACCGCTGTCGTTTTCCAAAATGGCGTTGATATCGGGCGCATTAGGGATACTTGAGTCGATGTTAATCATCAAACCCTGGCTTTGTGTCGAAAGATTTCCCGCCGCGTCGCTGACCGCCGTCGTGATGCTGTGGGCGCCATCGGATAGTGGAACAACTGGTGTTAGTAGATTATTGACGACATCAAATGTTGCAGCGACTTGAACGCCATCGATCAGCAATACCGGTGTCACGCCCGTGATTGGCGCGTCGATATTGAAACTCGGCAAATTGCTGTTGGTTAAATTGTCGGCTGCGGAATGGCCATTGTCGCTAGCCGCAGTCAAATCGGGCGTAGCGGGCGCGACAACTGCCGGTGCCAATGTATCGATTTCGATTGCAAGCCCCGGCGAAGGATCCGATTCATTGCCAAGAGCATCCTGAAAGGAAAATTTGACCATGTGTGAACCGTCGGCGATCGGATTGGTCGGTGTAACCGAGTAACTTCCATCAGGATTGACAGTTGCGCTTCCGGCCGGCAGCCCATCGACGAAAACAGTCACTGTCTGTCCCAGTGTGCCGCTGCCTGGTGGTGCGGCAAAATCCGGTGTGGCGTCGCCCGTTAAATTGTCCGTCGCACTGATGCCATGGTCAGTGCCGGCGGTCATATCGGGCTGCACCGGTGCAGCCGGAACAATTTTAATTATCGTGCTGCTTGAATCGCTGCGCTCGCCATTCGCAGGGTTGATAACAACAATCGAAATTGAATTGTCACCGATCGGTAGCGAGTGATCCGGAGTAATACTCCACGTACCATCCGGCTGCACGGTGACAGTCTGGTGTTCGCCACCAGGAAAGGTCGCTTCGATTTGATGGCCCGGTATGTCTGTCCCGCTAATCGTAGGCGTGTTTACACTGGTGCGCTCATCGCCTTGAGTACCGGTATCAGAAGCCGGCGCAAGATGGCCGCTGGCGGGTGCCGGTTTACCAACTGGTAACGCGTCACCCCCACCACTGCCTCCGCCGCCTCCACCCCCGCCCGCGCCCATTCCCGCCAGCAGTGCGCCGCCAATAACCGCACCGATCGTGCCGGGCGATGCTCCGCCACCTGGCGTCACATTGGCAATGCCTGTTTCAGACCATGTGCTTGCTTGCTCGCCGGCCGCGACGCCGATAGCACATTCGCCAGCATCGATATCTTTTGCCGGAACGTGGCGCGAATACTCTGCCAGCGCATCGGAACCGTCGCGATCGACCAACATGGAATCGCGGGCATTGCACCAATGGGTTAACTCAAAAGACTGTCCATCGGGAAATTGAACTAATACGCTGTCGTCGAGTTGAACAATTTTGCTACCTGGCGGCAAATCCTCACGACCATCCACGACAAGTTTATAGACGGTCTTCGACTGGGCAACGTGCTTATCGCCCGGTTTGTATTGGAAAATTTGTGTTTGCCCATGACTTGGGCGAGCGATAAGCTTAATTTCGAAAACCATATAGCCTCCACGACGATATGGCTGTTATCGGTCAAAATTTCGATCACTTTAGGTAATCAGACCAGCGCTGATAACGCCAGCTAAGGCAATTCATTCAAAAATGAATAATGTCGAGGATGGACAATGAACTACCGTCGCAAGCAGCGCGGTATCCAATACTAAAACTGAAACACCTTTCTTGGTGCGCCACGGGGATTTGAACGCGGAGAGACTAATTTCGCCTAACCGGGATTGACCGCCACGAACTACGATCCGACCGTGGCTTGTTCGTGTTCGCGCACGGGCACCGCACCTTTACTTAGCAATGCGAGCGCGCGATCCGCGATCACACCCAGCGGTAACACTTCCTCGACACCCCCGACAGCTATAGCCTCCCTGGGCATGCCAAAAACGACACAAGTTGCCTCATCTTGGGCGATCGTCCACGCGCCGGCACGTTTCATTTCCAGCATCGCTGCCGCCCCGTCTTTACCCATCCCCGTGAGCATAATTCCAACTGCGTTGTTACCGGCAAATTCCGCTGCGGAGCGAAATAGCACGTCGACAGAGGGTCGATGGCGCTGTACCGGCGCGTCATCGGAAATGACGATTAGATAATTTGCACCGCTTTTACGCACCGCGAGGTGGCGATTTCCCGGCGCGATTATAGGCATGACCCGGAATTACGCACTCGGCGTGCTCGGC
>JAYVJD010000391.1:0-2322 GCA_043769625.1 Pseudomonadota bacterium
GCTTCCTTCACCGCATCTCGATCATCGGGATGAATGAGATTCCAAAAACTATCGGAATTGGTATTAAGAGCATCTTCGGGAACGCCAAATCGCGCGTAAATTTCTTTTGACCAATAAACCACATTCGAATCTAGATCCCACTCCCAGCTCGATAGCCCCGCGAGCCGCTGCGCATCCGCAAGTGTTTCGCGACTCTTTGATAAATCCGCCATCGCTTGGCTAGCGCGCAACATGTAACGCAAACGATGGCACAGTAGCGGCCAGTTGAATGGTTTGGTGACAAAATCCGTGGCGCCGGCTTGATAGGCGCGATCGATCGATTCAACGTCATCCAAACTGGTAATCATCAACACCGGCGTGTGTTTTCCCTGCGCCAGGCGGCGCAATGCAATACAAACATCGAAACCGTTTTGTTCCGGCATCATGACGTCTAGCATGACAATATCCGGCTTTTGCTCTTGGAATAGTTGAATCCCTTGCGCACCGCTGTCCGCGGAAATAATCAAAAAACCTTGCGCGGTCAGTATGTGGCGCGCTAAATCGCGAATGCTGACATCGTCATCAATCACCAGGACGAGTGCTTTTTTTTGTGTCGGCGCTAAGTTCATCGTTGCGATCGAGTTAAGTCCTGAACAGGAGATACAAATGGTTGGCGGGAAAATTCCGCCCAGTCAAGGATATTTTTTTAGAATTAAAACTCGGTCCAATCATCGCCCTCTCCCGCCTTGACGGGCTCCGACGTTTTTGTTGCACGTTTGGTTTCCCCGCGCGGCAAAATTGGCTGGCTGATTGGTTTTCGAGCAGCGGGAGCTGCAATGTTTCCCGACGCCGGCGCACGGCGAAGCTCCTGCGTTGCGCCGAGCTTGAACGTGCGCAATAACTCAGCGAGCTCGTCAGATTGCCGCTCGAGCGATTCGGACGCAGCCGAAGCCTCTTCAACCAATGCCGCGTTTTGTTGAGTGACGTCGTCGATTTGTGTAATCGCCTGACCGATCTGTTCAATTCCGTCGCTCTGTTCGCTTGATGCGTTGGCAATATCGAACATCAAAGCGGTTACGCGACGAATGCTATCCACCGTTGCGGTCATGGTTTGCCCTGCTTCCGCAACCAACTTGCTACCCAATTCCACTTTGCCGACGGAATCACCGATCAAACTCTTAATTTCTTTGGCAGCCGATGCCGATCGTTGTGCCAAATTGCGCACTTCGCTGGCCACCACCGCGAAACCGCGCCCTTGCTCACCGGCGCGCGCTGCCTCAACAGCGGCGTTCAGCGCCAGAATATTAGTCTGAAACGAAATGCCATCAATAACGCTGATAATGTCGGCAATTTTCTTCGAGCTTTGATGAATCTGATCCATCGTTGATACGACACGCGAAACCACTTCTCCGCCTTTCACCGCAACATTTGACGCGGCTTCCGCAAGCTCCTTGGCTTCTTGTGCGTGCTGCGCATTTTGTTTCACCGTGCTCGACAGCTCTTCAATACTCGCGGCAGTTTCTTCGACGGTAGAGGCTTGCGCTTCAGTTCGGCTGGAAAGATTCATGTTTCCCTGCACCAACTGTCGCGAGGCGGTCGAGATTGCTTCGCCGCTGGTCTTCAGCTGCCCCATCAGAAAAGACATCTTGGTATTCAGGGATTCATTCATAAGTTTAAGCGCCCGCATCAATTTTCCAACTTCGTCATGACCGCCCGCGCGAATGTTTTGTGACAAATCACCGGCAGCCACTGCCTGAGCGATGCGTACTGCATGATTAATCGGACGGGAAATCGATCGGCCCACAAGCCACGACAGAAAAGCCAACGCGGCCAGGGCAGCAACCGTCGTTGCAATCAGCGCACGCGTGCCATCCTGTCCTGAAACCGCGGTCGATTTCTGCAACGTTTCAGCGGTGCTGGTGATGATGTCGACGATGTGACCCAAACTCATTTCGAGGCGCAGGAAAACTTTCTGAAATTCTTCCTGCTGATTATTCTGCCCTTGCGCATCCGCCGCTGCTGCCGCCACGAGGCCTTTCGCAACGCCGACATATCGCTCGATGTCCGCCATCGCCGAGGCAATTTCTTTTTTCAGATCAGCGGATATCCCGGGGCGATCCAAGCCTTTAATGAGTGCCGTAATTTCCTTGCTATGGCTATCGAACATAGCCTGCCCATTGGCGCGGCTAAAAGCTTCTCGATTAGTCATAGCAAGTTGCACATCGGTGCGAAGCGCATCATGAAACATATCAAGTCGCATAGCATCGCGCTGAAGCAAGAAATATTCACTAAATTTATCGGTTGTGATAGTCGTGTTGTCTATTGAACGTCGACCGGTCAGCG
>JAYVJD010000392.1:0-2319 GCA_043769625.1 Pseudomonadota bacterium
AATGGTCTCGTAGACCTTGTAGCGAAAATAGTTATCGTCGCCGGCGAGGGTGTGGGTAGGCGCAGCCGCACTGGCTGCGGGATTGGTCCATAAAGTAAGCGAATTTCCGGGGGTAACTATCTCCTTTTCGCGAATCGTACTGCGCGCTACGATCGCCACGCGGAGCGCCAACACCCGGGTCCAGTCAGCCTGCGCTGCTACGGTGTTCTCATCCCAAATATCAATTCTTCCATCGCCATCGGTATCGCGACCATATTGTGCTTGGAGATTAACGATGTTATCTGCGAACGATTGAGCACCTGGTTGGAATGTGTCCGCAACCCATAAGCTATTATTGGCAACGGAGTAAGTCTTACCTTCGGGAAGCGCGCCCAGATTAAGCACCGTAGAACCGCTGGGATAAGGAATTCCCAATCCACCGGGCGGATTGAAGCGCGCCGGGACTTTCTTTCCGAACGCGTCTGTGTACATTCCGGAGTTGTGTATGATGTTGTCGGTACCACCAGGTGTTCCCGGCACCCCGGTCACCTGCATCAGTGAGCAATCCGTCGCCAGATTCGTTGGGTCTACGACTAACATAACGTCGCCTTCCTTAAAGCCGTAGCGATTATTGACTTTAATATTGGCTGCAGCTCCACCATAATCGCTGGATAACTTCGCGGCGAACGGGATGGCATCACCGCTCGCGTAGTTGAGTCGAATTTGATCCGGTGCGGCGCCGGCGCCGTTGACAATTGACGCAGGCCCCCACTGATCCGGCGTAAGCGGAAAAGTCATGGCGCCGGTTTCGTCATAGCCCTGAATTTTGCAATTTAATGTAAGCAAAGCACCCAGACCAAATCCCGCTTGGCGAACGTCGCGTTCGACTGTATAAAGGGCGACGGCTCCGCTTTGTTGCGCTTCATTTCCGCTTACGGTGGTCCGTTTGTAGCCCTCTGAAACGGCAAATGTTTGCATTACCACCAGAGTTCCTAATAGGGCGATAACAATTCCAATCATTAACTCGACAATACCCATACCGCGCTGCTGCGCCTGAATTGAGGAAAAATTATTAGTCATATAGGGTTCACCGGAATTTGCGCCACAGAAACATAACGACGCATTTGAGTCGAAGGGTCTTGCGGATGACGCCACAGAATCGTGACCGTGATTTGATTTCCTTGCGGCGTCGCAATTGGGGTAATCGTGATCGCCGCCGTCGCGCCGGGCAGTCCGGAGAGCGCGGCGCTTAACTCACTCTTCCATGACAAAAATTTCGCCCCGGCAGGCCCGTAGTCCGTTGCCAGCGTAGCCGAGTTATCGGCCCACATTTGCGCGATCAGTTTGTTTACCAAAAAGCTTGCGTCGACGCGATACTTGGCTTCCGCACTTTGTTTTATGGCGATGCCCTGCATTCCAACCAACGCTAATATCCCTAGGGAAAATATTAGTACGGCGAGCAATCCCTCCAGGAGGATAAAACCGCGAGGTCCGTTTAGAGATAGCCGAGATTGTCTTTTCAATTTAGTCTCCTTTACCACACACACCGACGTGGATCCGGCGCTATAACATTCGGATCGCACAGACGCATATTGCCGCCTCGTGAAACCAAAACTCGTAGATTGCGGCTCTGGTCCGCGCTTAGTTTCGATGAGTCTATGTCTACTTGTTGCAAGGACACCGACCCATCGTCATTGGTGCTAACGCGCCCGAAGCCATCGAACGTTACGATGCTCGACGCTAGCGTTGCTACAACTGTGGCGTATTTTGCGCCGACCTCGCCGGTCGCGCTTTGCACAAAGGCGTAATCATCGGTGACACGCCGGTACTGCCTGATCATCCAGTTATTTCCGGTCGAACTCGAAAGAATAGTATTGACGTTGCCTAGAGCCACTTCCGAATTTGTCAAGACGAATTCTACTGTTGTGTTGAGCTTAATCGCTTCGGCCCGCGCGACTTGTAATCCAGAGTTGATGGATTCAGCGCGATTACGAATCTGTTGGTTTTGAATCCACGTCGAATACGTGGGCATGCCGATTGCCCACAGTATTCCGACTATGGCAATCCCGATCAGCAATTCGACCAAGCTAAAACCACGTTGACGAAAATTTGACATTAACAATACCCACCTTTTTTCGTCACCCAACAATTGTTAGGCGCGTGGGCCGCCCAGCCTTGACCTGACGGGACGCCGGTGATTGCGCTGGTTTGATTGTTAAGTTGATTTACAGTGTATGCAAATCCAGCCATCGGGCCCTTACCCGTTGCCGTTACGGTAAAGGTGGTGGCGGTAGCAGCACAGGTAAAATCAAACGAATTACCTAAAGCCACAGAAACTTG
>JAYVJD010000393.1:0-2318 GCA_043769625.1 Pseudomonadota bacterium
TGGGTCGCAGCGGTCGATGTAGCCATGTTGATCCTCAATCGTGTTGTGAGGATGCTATTAAAACATATTAATCAAATCTTGTGACGACACTACCTAGTAACTGTTACAAAATAAAATTACGCAAGCAAGGCTATCGCTTAATTTACACGGTGATTGAACAAGAGGTGGTGGTATTGGTGTTGGCGGTAGATAAGCGTGAAGACGCTGCTGCCTACATTGCCGCTTTGCAGCGTCTCAAAACAAAGCGCCAAACCTGACGCGCACAATTAATGCCGGAGAATTTTATGGCTGCACCCAAAACCCCGCACTTCGATACGCTAAGCCTGCACGCCGGCTCGCAGCCGGACCCGGCGACGGGCGCTAGGGCGACGCCTATTTATCAAACTTCGTCATTTGTGTTTCAGGATTCCGATCATGCGGCGTCGTTGTTTAACATGGAGCGGCCGGGGCATGTGTATTCGCGTATTTCTAATCCAACGGTTTCCGTGTTGGAAGAACGCATCGCGGCGTTGGAAGGCGGTGTCGGCGCGATTGCGACAGCCAGCGGGCAAGCGGCTTTGCATTTGGCCATCGTGACCTTGATAAGCGCGGGTTCGCATATTGTCGCCTCACGTTCGCTCTACGGCGGTTCGCATAATTTATTGCATTACACCTTGCCGCGTTTCGGTATTGAGACGACGTTTGTCGATGCGCGAGATGTGAATGCGTTTGCCAACGCGATTCGGCCGAATACCAAATTGATTTTCGGCGAGACGCTGGGCAATCCTGGTCTCGATGTGCTCGACATTCCGCGCGTCGCGGATGTTGCGCACAAAGCGGGCATCGCATTGATGGTTGATTCGACTTTCACTACGCCTTATCTGATGCGGCCTTTTGATCTTGGCGCAGATTTGGTCTTTCATTCGGCGACAAAATTTTTGAGCGGACACGGCATAGTGATAGGCGGTGTGCTGGTTGATAGTGGAAAATTCGATTGGACGAAAAGCGAAAAATATTCAACATTAACAAATAGTTACGACGGCTTTCATGGAATGAATTTTAGCGAGGAATCTAGCATCGCGGCGTTTTTGTTACGCGCGCGCCGCGAAGGTTTGCGCGACTTCGGCGCGTGCATGGCGCCGATGACGGCGTTCCATATTTTGCAGGGCGTGGAAACTCTATCGCTGCGTATGGAACGACATGTGGCGAACACACGTAAGGTCGTCGCTTTCCTTAAGGATCATGCAGCCGTCGAATCAGTCGGCTATCCCGAACTGGAAAGTCATCCCGACTACGAATTGGCAAAAAAATTATTGCCGCGCGGTTGTGGTGCGGTGTTTAGTTTTAATATCAAAGGCGATCGCGCAGCGGGCAAACGCTTTATCGAAGCGCTGAAAATATTTTCGCATTTGGCAAACGTGGGTGACGCGAAATCGTTGGTGATTCATCCCGCTAGCACGACGCATTTCCGCATGGATGCGGCGGCGTTGAAAGCCGCGGGAATTACGGAAGGTACGGTTCGCTTGTCGATTGGCCTAGAAGATGCGGATGACTTGATTGAAGATTTATCGCGTGCGCTTAAAGCGTCGCAAAAGAGTTAGCCATGCACATCCCTATTCAAAATCAATCCGTATTTGTCTATACCGCTGGCCGCGTTTTTGATAGCACATTGCCGACGATTATTTTCACTCACGGCGCGGGCGCAGACCATAGCGTGTGGCAACTGCAAAGTCGCTACTTTGGACATCATGGGTTTAACGTGCTGGCGCTGGATTTGCCCGGGCATGGAAAATCGCAAGGTGCGCCATTAAAAAGCATAGAGGCTATCGGTGCATGGCTGATTGCGCTTCTCGATGAACTCAAAATTGCTCAAGCAATATTGGTCGGTCATAGTATGGGTTCGCTCGCTTCGCTGGAACTGGCGGGTGCGTATCCGCAACGCGTGAGCAAACTCGCGTTAATCGGCACGGCGTATCCGATGCCGGTTTCTGAAGCGCTGTTATCCGCCGCCAAGGCCAATGATCACTCAGCCATCGATATGTTGAATGTGTGGGGGTTGAGCCCTGCCGCGCAAATCAACACTAACCCGGCGCCCGGTATGTGGATGAGCGGCGCCAGTCTGCGTTTGCTCGAACGCAACGCGCCCGACGTGATTTATACTGATCTATCTGCTTGTAATGCGTATCAAGCAGGCCTGGAACGTGCGAAGAAGATTACTTGTCCTACTCTAATAATGAGCGGCAAAGCAGATGTCATGACGCCGGCGCGGGCAGCCAAAAGTTTGGCCGAGGCTATCGCCGGAGTAAAAATGAAGTTGATAGACGGCAGCGGTCATACAT
>JAYVJD010000394.1:0-2315 GCA_043769625.1 Pseudomonadota bacterium
ATTTCGCCAACGCCGGTATTCCGGTCAAAATGTTGGAGATGAAGCAAGAAGCACTGGATAAAGGCTTAGCGACCATCAAGAAAAACTACGCCAATACCGTCGCGAAAGGCCGTCTGTCGCAAGACGATATGGACAAACGCATAGCACTTATTTCCACGACCATGAGCTACGACGAATTGAAAGATGTCGACATGGTCATCGAAGCGGTGTTCGAACAAATGGAGGTGAAGAAAAAAGTCTTCACCGAACTTGATCGCGTGATGAAACCCGGTGCGATTCTCGCCAGCAACACCTCGACGCTCGATGTCGACGCGATTGCCGCAGTAACTAAGCGCCCGGAAAGCGTGATTGGCACACACTTCTTTTCGCCAGCGAACGTAATGCGTTTGCTGGAAATCGTACGCGGCAAAAAGACCTCGAATTCGGTCCTCGCGACGACGATGAAACTGGCGAAGCAAATGCGTAAAGTCGGCGTGGTGTCCGGCGTGTGCGATGGTTTCATCGGCAACCGCATGGTCGAAGAATATTTACGCCAAGCCGGATTCCTCGTGGAAGAAGGTGCATTACCGCAGCAAGTTGACGCCGCGTTGCAAAGTTGGGGCATGGCGATGGGGCCCTTCGCGATGAGCGATCTCGCCGGTTTGGATATCGGCTGGGCGATTCGTAAGCGCCGCACGGCTGCAAACGCCGCGCAAATCTATTCCACCATTGGTGATAAAATTTGCGAGATGGGACGTTTCGGGCAAAAAACTGGTTCGGGTTTTTACAAATATGAAGCCGGCAATCGTAAACCTGTTCCCGATCCGATTATCGACGAATTGGTAATCAATCATTCGAAAACGCTAGGCATAACGCGCCGAACCATTTCCGATGCGGAAATTGTCGAGCGTTGCATGTACGCGTTGGTGAATTCCGGCGCGGAGATTTTGGAAGAAGGCATTGCGCTACGCGCCAGTGATATCGATATGGTTTATTTGACGGGATACGGATTCCCGCTTTATCGCGGCGGGCCGATGTTCTATGCCGATACAGTAGGCTTAGCCAATGTCGTTTCAGCAATGGAAAAGTTCGCAAAGGGCCGTCACGGACAATTCTGGGACGTCGCACCGTTGTTGAAGAAATTGGCAGGCGAAGGTAAAACGTTTAATCGGTAGCATTTGATATCGCGCCCCTCCCCTTCAAGGGGAGGGTTCGGGTGGGGATGGGTATAGTCTTTGGGTTTGCGACAAAAACCCTTCCCCATCCCCGCCTTCCCCTTGAAGGGGAAGGAGTTCATCACAAAAGGAGACGGTAATGGGATCACACGACGAGCAAGCACTACGCGCAACATTCACCAACATGGAACACAGCACCGCAGCCGAGTGGAAGTTGATCGCCGAGGAATATGTTCCCTATACTCAAGCGCTGCCGGATCGCATTCTGACGCATCTTAAATTGCTATCCGGCGACTACGGTGGATTCGCAGTCGATCGCATGACCCATTCGTTGCAAACGGCGACCAACGCTCATCGCGGCGGCGAAGATGAAGAATACGTGGTCTGCGCGCTACTGCACGACATCGGCGACACACTGGGTAGCTTTAATCATGCCGATGTCGCGGCATCGATTTTGAAGCCCTTCATATCCGCCGAAAATTTTTGGATGGTGGAAAAACACGGTATGTTTCAAGGCTATTATTTTTTCCACTATCTGGGCCTCGATCGCAATATGCGCGAACAATTCCGTGCTCATCCTTGTTTTGAAATGACGGCGGAATTCTGCGAAAAATACGATGGCCCGGCCTTCGATCCAAACGGTGAAACTTTACCGCTGGAATTTTTTGAACCGATGGTGAAGCGCCTGTTCGCAAAACCGAAAAACTCGATTTATCAGGCGCCTGCCGACAAGTAATTCCGCTAAAAATATTACGCTTGTAGACTTGCCATGGACAGGCATAACATATATTCAGGGACAACATAACCGCATGGGCAACCCATGCCACGATAACGAGGAGGACTAGAAATGACTGAAGCAGTGATTGTATCCACCGCCCGCACCCCCATTGGCAAAGCCTATCGCGGCGCTTTTAACATGACCCACGGCGCGAAGCTCGGCGGCCACGTCATCAAACACGCCGTCGAGCGCGCCGGCGTTGAACCACAAGAAGTTGAAGACGTCATTATCGGCTGCGCCAATCCAGAAGGCGCCACCGGCTACAACATCGCGCGCCAAGCGGCGATTCGCGCCGGCCTGCCGGTAACTGCATCTGCTGTGACGATCAACCGTTTTTGCAGCTCCGGTCTGCAAGCCATCGCGATGGCGGCACATCGTGTGAT
>JAYVJD010000395.1:0-15673 GCA_043769625.1 Pseudomonadota bacterium
GTCTGGGCTCAATAAATAATTCAAGGAGGAGTCGCTACTGGGTGCACCATGCAATTAGTATAGAACATGGTTCATAGTTTTATTCGGGTAGTGACTAAGCAGCATTAAGTCTAAGCTTATGGATACCTGTGAATGGCTGCCACCGGTGGCGGATATTCAATGACTGCTCCTGTCCGGCTTCGACGATATTGAACATCCTCGATAGCGGCCGATGGAATTTTTCATGAAATTTTTTCGTCAACGTCTGCATTGGAGCAAATATTCGACCGTCTGCATTGGGCCGCCTTCGTCGATGATGAATATTTTCGGTAGCGGACGATGGAATTTTTTATGCAATTTTTTCGTCAGCGTCAGCTATTTTCACACGCAACGTTCGCATCCTAAAGCCTGCATACCACGCCTCATTTAATATCAATATCAAAATCTCTTGCATAGGTATCCGCCTTACTATTAATCACATAGCCATCGCCTTCACGTCTGTAGTTAGAAGCGGAGTATTCCGTACGTGTAATATTATTACGTAGAATTCGGCTTGAAGCGTTGTAATTCCATTTTTTGGCGGCTTGATATTGCCATTTTTGGTCAGGTTGGCGCTGCATTTTTTCTGGCGCTTGATCCTCAATTGTTTTTTCAAGCAGACCAAATATCCTTGGGTACCAAAAAGGCTCTTTGTTTAAGAAGCGTACAAGGTCATTACCCCCTACTGACAAAGCTTCAATAAAGCAAGCATAGTCATAAAGGTTGCCAAGAAAAGGCATACCCATGGCGTTCGTAAGATTTAAATATGGATCAATTCCGGGGATCCAAGATAAATGTTTTTCTACTCTTGCAATGAAAATTGAATCGACATATTTTTTATCGTACATAGGCTGTTTTGTTAGATGATAAGCCGCATCAATAAATCCAGACATGTAACCTAAAGTGACGATTAAGCTCTTGTCTTCGAGATTCCAGCTTTTTATCCGTTCTTTTAAGTGTGCTTCGGATATATTCATCACCGAATCTAAAACCGTTAAAAAAATCTCAATCAGCTCTGGGCTATGAGATTGCTTTTTACTCTTAAAAATATTGAATAATCCCATGACGTACACTTCGCAAAATTAATATTTGGTTGTCTTTTTTTGGGAGCATTACAACTCTGGCACGTTCGATGGTTCCAGATAAATAATTGATTGCCCAAAAAAACCGCTTTTGAGATCCACTTGAAATGCTGCAGCCCAAGCTGAACCGTGTCCAGACTGATAAGTTTTTGTTTTGTTATTTGGTATGCGGTTTATCGTAACCTCACCGGTTATCGGGTAGATACCAACAGTGCAGACCGTGGTATCTTCTTCGACCAATTTAAATTCATTTTCTTTAAAACCATTATTAGTTATTGCATTAGAAAAATCTTCTTTTTCGCTCTCTGAGATCATGACAGTTCATTCCATTTATTGTTTACTATATTTAGCCTAGCATTAGTATATTGGTAATGCTGTGCAGTATTTCACATTAATAGACTCTATACGATAAAAACGACTTTCATAGTTCAAAGTCGAACAATTGTGGAACGGCCGCTTTGGAGATGAAACTCAACCGACCGCTCTTGGCCGTCATTACCGTTTGTCCTTTTTCTCGACAGCAGACAATCAATTGCCAATCAAGATGATCTGATTCAGCGTGTCACAAGCTAGTGTGAACTTGTCTTCTGGAATTCGTTTCCATGGGTGAGGCTTCGCGTCTCGCGCGCGCCAATCGAAGGCCTTCGGCTGGTGTCCCAGGATATAACTCGCTTTCCCTTTCGGCCCTACGAATTTCACGGCGAAGGGATTGGATTCGTTGAACTCTGCCGTGGTCATTGGCAGTCCGATCACGATGCCGGTTCGTTCGTTGAAAGCCTTTGGCGAGAGTACCAATAATGGATGAACATCCTTCATTTCCCGCCCCTCCTGCGGATTACAGTTGATCCATATCATGTCGCGTCGGTCCGGTGTCCATATCTTGGCTGCCGCCATCAAAACACCTCGTTGCCGATCGAGGGCGCGGCCATCGCCTCCCCTCCGTGGATTTCGGGATCGAACAGGGCTAGTTTCTGCGCCATCGTGAGCTTCGGCTCGCCCAACGCAGTTACCAGCACGGTGGCATCATGGGCCGAAACTTCGATCGGTTGGCCGACTGTGAATCCAGCGGACTTTGCAACCGCGGATGGAATCCTCACGGCCAGACTATTACCCCACTTCTGAACCTTTAACATCGCTGTTTTCGTCATACCTGACCTCTAATGTATAGACGAGTATATACATTTGATTAAGTGTGTCAAGGTTGCCATGGGCGCTTTAGCCTTTAATGAGCTATCTACATTGCGGTCATTCGCCCGATCGCAGAATCGATCATCGCGCTGGCGAGAACAGTGAATATTTGAATACTTGCCGTGATGGTCGAGACAACCGCGCAGATGGAGAATCGTTGGAAATACAAAAAATAATTCTGTTTCACATCAATTAAACAAAGCATGCGCAGGCAGGCATGAGCCCGAAATTTGCGCTACGATAGATGCTATTTCCTGTTTGAAAAACATCCTCATGTCCACTCCCGAATACTTCGAAAAACAATACAACGCCCGCGCCAGCATTCCTGATCATCCACAAATCTTCGCGCGCTGGGCAGAAACCTCCGCGCAAGTGCGCGCGACCTACGCCTGCGATCTGGATATCCAATACGGCACCGATGTTGCCGAAACCTTAGACGTATTCCCCGCCCAAGGCGAGGCGAAAGCGATGATGGTGTTTATCCACGGCGGTTGGTGGCGCTCTCTCGACAAAAGTGATTTTTCTTTTATCGTCCCCGAATTCAGCAAAAGTGGCATCGTCATAGCGAACATCAACTACGGCCTCGCCCCCAACACCTTCATGGGCGACATGGTGAAGCAATCACGCAATGCATTGGCATGGTTGTATCGCCACACGCCACACTTCGGCATCGACCCGGATAAATTTTTCATCGCCGGCCACTCTGCCGGCGCGCATCTCGCCGCAATGATGCTGGCAACCGATTGGAGCAAGTTCGCCGATGACACACCACGCGACATGATCAAAGGCATGATGGGCGTCAGCGGTATTTATGATCTGGCACCATTACTACAAATTGCCTCCGTCAATTGCGATTTGAAACTCACCGCCAACAGCGCAAAAAGACTCAGCCCCACTTTGTTAAAAGCAAAATCATTAGCACCGCTTTATCTAGCGACGGGCGAATTGGAAAGCGATGAATTTAAGCGCCAAACCAATTTATTAGCCACAATGTGGCACAAAAATATTGAACATAATCAAATAGTTAACAACGCGCATCATTTGAACATCGTCGATCGTTTTGCGGATAGCGAGAACGCTTTATTCAAACAGACATTAGCAATGTTGTGCGACGAGTAAGTGTTGGCGCTGCCCAGAAATAACCCCCACGCCGATTTAAATTGCCTGCCTGACTTGGTCATCACTAGCGCCGGAATTATTTTGCTCGATGGTCCGCTTTTATTTTTTAACGCATTCAAACAATCAAGACCACCCCACAACTGCCGGTCGCTTGCCTTAAGAGCAGTCGTTCAGACTTTTCGCTCCATATGCACCGAAAGTGGTGCTTTAGCACTTAATTTTAAAGTGTCAATTAATATCCGCAGCAGATTATAGCCGTCGCACCAGATAGCTGGGTGTAATTAAATTAGTAGTTTTCGCTGAGTTTACTTAGGTATGCGCCGATGACGCGTTCGTCAGTTCCCCACAATGATAGTGATGGAGAAGTGCAGCTGGTTGGGCGCGCAGGCTAACACTTCACCGCAGACGATGCGTTCCGCTGAGATCTGTGCTTGCCCAGCACCAGCCGCGACAAAGGATTGCGTGACCCCGCCGCAACCGCCGCCCGGTACACAATTGCTGCGCATGGACTGGAACTGAGGATCGCCCTCGGCTGCGACAACGCTCGCGTCCGAACTGCCAGTGAAGCGCCAGTAAGTGCTGCCGAGCACAATCGTCACATGTTCGCCCTGGGCAAGGCGAATCGTCGTCCCATTGGCAGCGTCGGTTACCGTCATCGGATTACCTCCAACGGGTGCGACAATCAGGTTGCTATTTACTGGCGATATGGACGGATTCACACTTGTGGATTCGTCGCCTGCGCCATTGCTTTGGCAGGCGACGAGTGCAATAAGCGTCACAATCAAAACGAGCTGCTGTTCTATAGATATATGCATGATCCGCGTTGCCTAATAGCCTTGCTCATTTGATGGTTACCACTATGGTCTTAAATTCTGCCACGTCGAGCGTGAAGGTTGTCGTCGTGGACTTACCGCCTGCCGTCACCGCCAACGTATAGTATGAACTCCTTTGATTCACGGTACCCGCAGTCGGCAGCGACTGGTTCTCGTACTGCCGTTTGGCGTTAGGGTCGCACGATGTCATGACGGGAACCAGATTCAGGTTCATCAGATTCTCGTTGACGTTTTGCGCCGTGCCATGTGCCTTGAGCTGCAGCTTGGCAATCTGGGTAAACGGCGTTCCGTTGGCGCTCACCGCCAATACGCGTATGCCACGCATCACTGCTTCGCCACACAACGCCACAGTGCTCGACACGGGGCCTTGCGAATTGGTATCGGCCACCGAGAACGAACCGTTGAACTTGCCGACAGTAGTAGGCGCAAAAGTCACCGGTTCCCCGAAACTGTCACTCGGCGCAAACCGTGCTGGCGGGTTAGTTGCGCCCGGCGCCGAGAAGGGTGCGCCGCTGGTCGACATCGTATCGACAATCAATTCCGCCTGCCCGACGTTGGTGACTTTCAGCGTCTGCGTCACACCGGGGTAGCCGGGTGCCTGTGATTGGATCACCGTCGGCCCGTAAGTGAGTGATGCGGCCGATGTCTGGATGGCCGGAATCAGCCCGGCACCAGTGAGGCTAACGTTTACTGTCGGATTGACCAGATCATTGGTGCCTACATTAAGCGTCGCGCTACGCGACCCCGGCGCTGTAGGATTGAAACGCAAGGTCAGCGTGAGGCTGCTCGCGGCCGCGATAGACACCGAAAGAGGAGGTACACCGATGATCGAGAAATCGCCCACATTAGCTCCGACGATGGCAAGTGACGACAAGCTGAGAGCGCAAGTGCCGGTATTGCCGATAGTCAGCGTCTGATCTTTAAAGAACGGCGACGTACGATCATCGGTCGCTACACCGCCGAAGTCGCGTGCATTCGAACTGAGCGTCACGTTTGGCGTGCCAGTCGAACCGGTGATAGGGAACGACTGCACCGCATTGACCGGGTCATTGGTCGTGACGACAATATTACCCGTGATAGGGCCGCTCGGTGAGGCGCTAGGGGAGAAGGCGACCTTGAACGTCAGGCTCGCGCCGACTGCGAGCGTCTGCGGCAGGCTTGGTGTCGTTACTACTGAGAGACCGGCCGAACTGCCTGTGCTGAGTGCAACGCTGAAGATGGTGAGTGGAGCTAGACCGGTGTTGCTTACCGTCACCGGCAAATTCACCGTGCCCCCGACACAGACTGTCCCAAAGTCCAGCGCTGCCGTTATTGCAGCCTTGGGCAGGCCGACGGTTGCCGCGGCGGCCAGTGATTGTGTCTGGAAGGCTGGCTCATCCGTATCGATAATAAGTGAGGTCGAGAACGGCCCTGATGTAGTCAGGCCCGCGCTCGGCGAAAAGTTGGTCGTGACAAGAACCGATTCGCCTGAGCGTAGCGTGGCCCACAGCGGCGATGTTGGCGTAATACTGAACGCGGCAGGGGCGCCGCTGGCCAACCGAATGTTGAGAAGGTTCAAATCGCCGGCCGCCGTGTTCTGGATCAACACATCTCGACTCGAGGTAGAGCCGCGTGGGACCGTCCCAAAAGATAGATTGCCCGCCATGGTCAGCTGTGAGGCGGGACCTGCTCTTTTGATGCAGCCACCGGGTAACGCATTGCTCCATTCGACTTGCATCTGATAGCGATGGCCGGAGAACACCAAGTTGGTGCCGTCAGGTTCGACTTGCCCGTACTGATAGGCGCAATTGTCGCCATTTTCGTTACCTGTTGCATCGTTGTACCAAGCGTCGAGATTCGGATCAGAATAGGCCTCGAACTGCTCGTGCGAAGTGGTCGACAAAACGAGGTCTTCGTCGCTGCCATTTGGGTACGCTGCATTGTTGCCGCACTGCGTGCTGCTCGCAGCGTAGGGCATGGTCGCGTAGATTTTGGCGCCGAACGAACTATGATAAGCGCAATAGGTAGCAGCGCCAGCTACAGTGTTTGGACTTCCCGAAGGCGCTGGCGGACTATTGCCACCGCTATCGACGCCGGCAAAGCAACCGAAGGTGTTGCCTTTACCTTTGAAGCATTCTATGATGTTCTGACCAAGATAGACGAAGTACATGGTCGAAAGCCCCGGTGCCTGCCATGTCGGGTTGGCAGCAATGGCGCGGTCTATCTCAGCTTGAATATCGCTGCCGTTGATCGGATCGGCTACCGTGCCCAAATGTGGATAGGCATTGGTGGTATCAACCCAAGTACCGCCGAAGTGGTTGGTGTTGGGGACGGGAACGCCGCTGCTGTCGCCATACTGGGAGTTGATGGTCATGAACGGTGTACCGCCGACATCGGTAAAGTATTGTTCAATGAGCTTTTGGTAGCTCGCCTTGAAGGTCGAACCGGGTGGATTCCAGATGATCACGTAGTTGGTCGGGTCACGCATCACCGGTCCAGTGTGATAGGTCAAATCATTAGTACTTGCCGCTCCCGTTGGCGCGTTGCGGCCATTGACCATTGCGCCACGCTGCTTCATATGATGTGGGGTAAATAAGGCGTGGGCACCGCCGCCGTGATCGGCAACGGATTTCTTTTCTGCGGCGATGCTATTTTCCGCGCCGACCATATTCGGTAGCAATAGCGCGAGCCCAAGAATAATTCGGATAAAGAAATTCGCAGGCGCCCTATTACTCGACAGATTGTCTATACCGAAGCTGTGTGTTATTAGTGTTTTCATGTCTATTCCCCTTGCTCAAGTAATTAAGTAGTACCGAGTGCGCTCTCAGCAATACTTAATACGGAGCGCGGATAGAATCCATGCCTTACTGTTAACCCAATAGCTGAAATACAGAAAGTCGCCATTCAAACGGCGACGTCATCAAAAGATATTTCAAGGTCTACTTAATATGCGGATGCAAACCCACATGACACGATCGCTTTTGTAAGCGTGCCTCTTCTATCATTAGTCGCAGAAAATCTTTAAGCTTAATGCTCAAGCTCTACCACTTACCTAATCCTCCCCGTCGAATATGCTCAAATAAGTTGCCACTAATTTGTTATAGTTGATGGGTAGCAATTTGCAAATTATATTTCTAGTCGACGCAGGTTTGGCCTGCGTCCATTTTCATTGAGTTAGGTTAGACTAAATTTATCTCTACAAAATTTCCCAAGCTGAAAGACTCAATAGTTGAATGGTATTGAGTAGAGTTGTAAGACCATTCAATGCCGTCAATTTTTATTCCTGGATGGCCGCTTTGGAGCAAAAATTCAAATGGCTGATTATGGCCGTTTGTACCGATTGCACGCTGCCTCAATTGCAGCCATTCGCTTTTAGATCTTCAGTTCATTCTTTAGATTCAGGCTGATATGTTCCGCTTTTGCCTTTTTTCAAAAACAAATAAGCAGATACTTCGCACTGCTCAGGATGACAAATGCCTTGGAGAAAAGAATATTACCGATTCATCCTCTCAATAACTTTAACAATCGCCGATGAATCCAGCTCGGCATCGCCTGCGCCCATCAACGCGTTCAGATGTTGCGACACCAGCGACGCGGCAGGCAAGGCCAGGCCTAATTGATTGGCCGCTTGCATGACGATGTTCATATCTTTTTGATGCAGCTTTACTTTGAAGCCGGGTTTGAAGTCGTTGTCGAGTATGCGCTTGCCGTGGACTTCCATGATTTTGCTGCCGGCGAATCCACCCATCAGGGCTTCGCGCACTTTAGCGGCATCGACATTATTTTTGCGCGCGAAAGTGAGTGCTTCTGAAACGGCTTCGATGGTGACGGCGACCACGATCTGGTTACACGCTTTGCACACTTGGCCTGCGCCGTTACCGCCGATGTGTATAACATTTTTGCCCATGCAATCGAATAGCGGTTTAACACGCTGAAACGCATCTTGTTTGCCGCCGACCATGATGGAGAGTGTGCCGTTAATCGCGCCGACTTCGCCGCCGGAGACGGGCGCGTCGAGCATGTCGATGCCGCGCGAGCCGAGTTTTTCGGCCATGTTGCGTGTGGCGGAAGGTGAGATGGTGCTCATATCAACGATGATGGAGCCGGGCTTGGCGCCGTGTATCACGCCGAGTTCGCCGAGAATCATTTCTTCTACGTCCGGCGTGTCCGCCACCATGATGAAGGTAATGTCTGAATGGGCCGCGACATCTTTTGCGCTGGTGCGCGCCATTGCGCCCGCCGCGAGCAGGGGTTGCATCGATTCGAGACGACGCGCGAATACGTTGAGTTTGTAGCCTCCTTTGATCAGGTTGAGCGCTTGCGGCCGCCCCATGATGCCTAGGCCGATAAATCCAATAGTAGTGATCATGCTTTTTTTCTCCGGGAGAGTGAATGAGTTATATTTGGATTATAGCCGTGATAACTGTAGAAGTGAGTAGGGTTTACCTTGCTAAAGCTCAGGTATTCACCCTAGTTTTTCAGCGCGTCAGGATTCACTAGGTTAGGCGGAGTTTTCCCAGACAGGGCGGCAATCAAATTGTTCGCCGCCGTCATCGCCATCGCTTTTCGCGTGGCTAACGTGGCGCTGCCGATGTGCGGCACCAGCACAACATTTTTCAGATCATGAAAACCGGGATTCAATTTAGGCTCGTTTTCAAATACATCGAGACCCGCTCCGGCTATCGTCTTTTCTTTCAGCGCCGTCACTAGTGCCGCGTCGTCGACCACGCCGCCGCGCGCGACGTTAATCAACATAGCGCTGGGTTTCATCAACGCGAGTTCGCGCGCGCCGATGAGATGATGGGTTTCTTTGGTGTAAGGTAATTGCAGCAGGACAAAATCGGATTCGCGCAATAAATCTTCGAAGCCGGCGTAACTCGCGTTACATAATGCTTCAATGTCTGGCGCGACACGATGGCGATTGTGATACATCACGTTCATGTCGAAGCCATGTGCACGTCGCGCGACGGCTTGGCCGATACGGCCCATACCGATGATGCCGAGCGTGGCGTGATGCACGTCCGCGCCGAGCAATAATTCGAAATCCCATTCTTTCCAGTTACCTTGGCGCAGCCAGGTTTCGGCTTCGGTGATGCGCCGTGCAGTGGCGAGGATCAAGGCGAAGGCGAGATCGGCGGTGCTGTCATCGAGCACACCCGGCGTGTTGGTGACCATGATGCCGCGCTTGGTGCAGGCTGCAACGTCGATGTTGTTATAACCAACGCCGACATTGCACACGGCTTTTAATTTCGGACAACGCGCGAGTAAGGCTTCGTCGATGCGATCGACGACGGAACACATGACGCCTTCGACTTCTGCAATCGGCGCGATCAGATTTTCACCGAGCAAGACTTTATTGAGCGGATTCGCGTTCACGTTAAGATGTTTGGCTAATTCGGATTGGACTTCGGGGAAGAACGGCAATGTGACATAAATCATTGATTTAATTGACATTTTTAACCTATAAAATAATACGAGTAGCCGACCCAAAAAGAGCCAGGCTACTCGTATGTTTGAAAAAACGACTATTTATATAAGACGTTCGGCAACCACATACCAATCGCGGGAAACATATACAGCAACGCGAGCGCCACCACTTGGATCCCCATGAAAGGCATCATACCGATAAAAATCTGATTCAACGTGACATGCGGTGGCGCGACGCCTTTGAGATAAAACGCCGCCATCGCTACCGGTGGGCTGAGGAATGCGGTTTGCAAATTCAGCGCGACCAGCAAACCGAAATACAACGGATCTATGTTGAATTTGGTCAGCAGCGGAATAAATATCGGCATGAAGATGACGATAATTTCCGTCCACTCTAGCGGCCAGCCGAGAATAAAAATAATCGCCTGCGACAACAACAAAAACTGCGTTGGCGTCAGCCCGAGCGACAATACCCAGGTCTCGATAATTTCCTGCCCACCGAGCAAGGCAAACGCGGCAGAAAAAATCGACGAACCAACAAATAGCCAACACACCATCGCGCTGGTTTTGGCGGTGAGATACACGCTCTCTTTCACCACGGAGAGATTCAAGCGCTTATACGCCGCCGCGAGCATAAAGCCACCGATGGAGCCGATCGCTGCCGCCTCGGTTGGCGTGGCCAAACCAAACACAATCGAGCCGAGCACGAACAGAATTAAAATCGCCAGCGGAAAAAATGAACCGAGCAACATTTTAAAAATTTCAAATCGCGCCCAACTCATCAACAAATAGGTGGCCGCTAAAAGGGCCGCCAAGATGCCCGCTGTCCAGATTAACCATGTAGGAACTGGCAGACGCTTGGCAGGCTCCGCTGCGGGTGCCGCAACAGGCGCGGCCGGTTTAGTCGCATCTTTCGCTGCTGGTGCTGGAGGAGCACTCAATTCTTTTGGCGGTTCTTGCACGCCCCCTAATTCTTTCGGTGGCTCTTGCAAGTCACCGCTATCTTTTGGCGGCTCTTGCAAACCGTCATTCGATTTTGCTGAATCAAAGCTCTGCCCCAGCCCCATTTCTTGCGTCATGGAAGCATCCACCACCGCTTCCGGCTTGGTGGCTAAGTGCCACGATGTCGTCAAAATTGCAGTCACGGCGATCAACGGTAGCAAAGCAATCAACTTCTCTTTGCCCGGAACCGCGATACCCAAACGGTTAGCGCCGCCAAACAAACCAGCCAGCGCATGATTAATACCGCCCGCTTTCAGTTTTTCTGCAAAAGGAGGCAACGGCACGACGCGGTCTTCAGCGGATAACGGAGGCGCGAGCGAGGGTTTGATTTTCGCTACGACAATAACGTAACCGATATACAAAAACGCCAACATAATGCCGGGGAAAAATGCGCCGGCGTAAAGCTTGACCACTGACACACCGGCGGTGGCGCCATACACAATCAGCATTACCGAAGGAGGAATCAAAATACCCAGACAACCACCAGCGGTAATCACGCCGGCGCTGAGCTTCATGTTGTAGCCAGCCTTCATCATCGCCGGCAAAGCCAGCAAACCCATCAAGGTCACGACTGCGCCGACAATGCCAGTGGCCGTGGCGAAAATCGCGCAGGTCACCAAGGTTGCGACTGCCAAAGCGCCGGGAACACGCGCGAGGGACAAGTGTAATGATTTGAATAATTTTTCAATCAAGTTAGCGCGCTCGACCAGATAGCCCATGAAAACAAACAAGGGAATTGAAATCAATACGTCAT
This sequence comes from Pseudomonadota bacterium, assembly GCA_043769625.1. Lineage (GTDB taxonomy): Bacteria > Pseudomonadota > Gammaproteobacteria > Burkholderiales > JBEEJL01 > JBEEJL01. The sequence continues at coordinate 11,403 of JAYVJD010000395.1, forward strand.
TGGTCATGACCGAATAAGTTCGCTGCACCATCAAATCGAGCGTGCGTTGAACCGCCACTTGTTTGCCAATCGACGGGTCAGACATATACGCGAACAGCGCGAACATCATGCCCATGCCCATCAGGGTAAATGCCGTCGGAAAACCGAGCATGATGGCAACGACTATCAACGACAACATAAGCAGGCCAAGATGGCCGTTGGACATGTGACCCCACGGCATGAAGATAATGGTCGGCAATACAATCATCGCCATGATGATCAAACCAAACCAGAGTTCTTTTTTAATTTTCATTTTGAACTCCCGGAATCGTCATGCGTGACCATGGCTTTAAGTTTTTCCACGTCCACTTCTTCGACGTCTTGTTCACGCGACGGCCATTCGCCCTCTTTTAAGCAAATGATGCAGCGAATAACTTCCACCAATCCTTGCAGCAACAACATCGCACCGGCAATCGGGATGACTAATTTGAATGGATACACCGGCGGGCCATCAGCGGCGATGGAAGAGTGTTCGTTTTGCGCGAGCGAAATGGAAAAATAATCCCAACCGGCCCACACTAACGCGATGATGCCAGGAATAAAAAATATGATATACAAAATCAAATCGAACAGCGCTTGCGTGCGCGGCTCAAAAAAACTGTAGAGCACGTCGCCGCGCACATGGCCATTTTTCGATAGCGTATAAGCGCCGGCCATCATGAACACCAAGCCGTACATCATGTTCGACGCATCCATCGCCCAGGCGTGCGGGCTGCCCAAGACATAACGCGAAAATACTTCCCAACCTATCATGAAAGTGAGAACGACGATGGCCCACGCGCAGGTGTGCCCTAGCCAGGTAGAAAGTTTGTCCACTCTCAATAATAATTGCTGCATGACCTTCCCCTTGTGAATCCTGAAAAAAAACGCGCAGCTATTAAGCTGCGCGTTTTATTGTCTTACCGACTAATTATGCTTTCTTGCCGAAGTAATGACGGGTAGCCATTTTGAAATCGACCATGGTGTCGTTTTGCCAGCTTGTGGCACGTTGTGCAAACGCTTTTTGCGATGCCAGCACTCTAGCAAACAAAGGATTTTCTGCTGACTTGGCGGCGATGATTTCGTCCCAAGCCTTCAGTTGGTCCTGCAAAATGGTGTCCGGGGTTTTGTAGAATTTCACGCCGCCATTTTTCAATTCGATATAGTCTTTGGAATAACGGTCAATGGCTTTCCAGCTCATATCGGACGAGGAGGCTTCCACGGCGTACTGGATGATCGATTTCAATTCACCGGGCAAGGCTTCGTATTTTGGTTTATTGAAAATGATTTCGAATTGCTCACCCGACTGGTGGAAGGATTGCAACATACACACTTTGGACACGTCGGGGAAACCGAGCAACTTGTCGCTGGAAGCGTTGTTGAATTCGGCTGCGTCGAGCAAGCCGCGATCCATCGCCGCAACAATTTCGCCTCCGGGAATCGCGTTCACGGCTGCGCCGAGCTTGGTGAAAATATCAATCGACAAACCGACAGTACGATATTTCAGACCTTTGAAGTCATCAGTCTTGGTCACCGGCTTTTTGAACCAGCCCAGAGGTTGGGTTGGCATTGGGCCATACACAAAAGATTGAACATCGACGTTGAGGCTTTTGTAAATTTCGTCCAGCAGCGCTTTACCGCCGCCATAGTTGTGCCATGCCAGCAACATGTTCGGATCCATACCGAAGGCTGGGCCTGAACCCCACAATGCCAGCGCGGAATTTTTACCGTACCAATACGCCAACACGCCGTGGCCGCCGTCGAGCGTACCTTTACTTACAGCATCAAGCAGCTCAAAGGCTTTGACCACTGCGCCGGAGGGCAACACTTCGATTTTCAACCGTCCGCCGGACATATTGTTTACTTTGCTGGCGAAGTCGAGTGCATATTCGTGGAAAATATCTTTGGCGGGCCAAGTGGACTGCCAGCGCATGGTGATCGGATCGGCTGCTTTGGCGATCATGGGGAAGGCTAAGGTGCTGGCACCCGCTGCCGCAGTCGCTGCGCTCAGAAATTTGCGGCGCGATGTGGAAGTTGTATCGACTACATCAATTTTTTTATCCGACTTCTGCTTCATGAATCTTCTCCTCGAATGAAAATAAAAAAATATCCCTTGAATCAGCCGACTATTTTTTCTTGCCTGATCACGCTGCGGCTGTAATGCTTGTAAAAACTTTCACTAGACTGAACCTATAGTTTACCCACAACACGGACGGATTTTATAGTGGGGATGATGACTTTCGAGCATGCAATGCAGCAATTTATAACCATTTGTTTTAATTGAATTTTTATTTTGTGGGCGCAACACTCAGGGCTGGCGCTGTTGTCACGTTTTTCAGCTTCGGTTCCGGATGCCAACCGAGCAAAGCGAGTAAGACAAAAAATCCGATGACGTAGGCGACGGCAATCGGCCAACCATGACGTATCCACGCACCGACTGATTTCGCTTCAGGAAAGTTATTCGCCAAGGCGACGCCGGCGGACGAACCGAACCACAACATCGAGCCACCAAAGCCAACCGCGTAAGCCAGCATGCCCCAGTCGTAACCGTTTTGATCCAACGCTAGTTTAGTCAACGGAATATTATCGAACACCGCCGAGACAAAACCGAGGCCCAAAGTCGTCGGCCATGATGGCGCGGGCAAATGTTCGACCGGCATCATCGACGCGCACAACACCAGCGACAATAAAAATACGCTACCTTTGAACGCTCCGGGAATTTCGTTCCAATCCGGTTTGCGCAACGGGACACACAACAAAATTGCCAGCCACACCGCCACGCCGATAAACGGAAAATGATCGGCGAGATGGTTGTAACGCGTATTCACCACGACGTTGGAAATAATCGCAGCGGCCAGAATAAACGCCACCACCCCGACGCGCGGCCAGTCGATGCGAATGCCTGCAGGCGCATCTTTGGTGATGGGCGAATATTTGTGCTGCTTCAACGCGGCAGGAATACCGAAAATTATCAGCGCGGTAATCGCCGCAATATAGGCATCGAGCACATTGAGCGGATTGACGCCGTCTATCCACATCATGGTCGTCGTTGTATCGCCGACCACGCTGCCGGAGCCGCCGCTATTCGACGCGGCGACAATAGCAGCGAGATAGCCAATGTGCACTTTGTTACGAAACACTGACGCCGCCATGGTGCCGCCAATCATCGCGGCGGCGATGTTGTCGAGAAAACTCGACAACACAAACACGATGACCAATAAGAAAAATCCACCCTTCCAATCATCGGGCAAAATTTTTGGTAACTCGGCGGGGATATTAGTGCGCTCAAAATGTTTCGACAACAAAGCGAAACCCACCAGTAAGCACAGCAAGTTAGCGAGTATCACCCACTCGTGCTGCATGTGAGAAATGAACCCGCCAAAACCCGGGCCGGTTTTGAAGCCGGCAAGAAAAAACTTATATAAAGTAATCACCGCGAGGCCAGTGAGCGCGACTTGCAAAGTACAGTGGTGAAACAGCGCTACGCCGAGCAGCGTGGCGGCGAACAAAAAGAAATCTATCGGGATGCCGAACAACATCGGCGTGGTGGGCGCGCCATTTGCGGCGGCAGCGGTAACGGATGCCAACAATAAAAACAGACAGGCTGAAAATTTTGCTGAAGAAAAAATGTGGTTCACCAATATCCTTCCATTTCTTATATTGATTATTCAGCATGCCGCGCAGAACATGACCCGCGCATTATATGCGATACAATCTTGCTCATGAACTTTTGCAAACCGCCCATCAAGCAGCCATGACCACTCGCGCCAATCCGACTACACGCTTTTCCAGCCGCGTGGATAATTATGTCAAAACCCGACCGGGCTATCCTGACGGCTTGATTCCACTGTTGGAAAAATTATGCGGACTGGAACCTGAAGCCGTCGTCGCCGACATCGGCTTCGGCACCGGCTTATCAACGCTACCGTTTTTGCAAAACGGCAATCGCGTCTATGGCGTCGAGCCGAATAAAGAAATGCGTCAGGCCGGCGAAACATTTTTACGCCGCTACAAAAATTTTGTCAGCGTAGTCGGCACGGCGGAATATACAAAATTACCAAATAAATCAATAGATTACATAATAGCTGGTCAAGCCTTCCATTGGTTTAATCGCGTCGATGCGAGAAAAGAATTCGTGCGCGTACTCAAACCCGGCGGCACTGTTGCATTGATCTGGAATGATAGAAAAACCGACGCCACATCGTTTCTGCAAGCGTATGAAAAACTCTTGGTGGAATTTTCCACCGACTACC
>JAYVJD010000396.1:0-2307 GCA_043769625.1 Pseudomonadota bacterium
CTTGTGTGACGAATGAAGTGAGAACACAGGCGGCGGAAAAATGAATAAATGGTTTGAGCGTTTTCACATCATCCTCGCAATTCGGTTGGAAAATCCTTCTAAGAAAGACCCCGGCCCTATTTTTTATTGCGGGCCGGGGTTTGAAAGTCTGCGTTAAAGTCTGAGCGATACATCACGCAGGAGGAGGAGCATCTTGCTTAAGCCTGCCGGCGATCGGCGCGACGATCTTCGCGACGGATGTGTCCCGGTACGTCATCGGCACCACGGCCACGCCGAGCAACGATTTCAACATCTTGGCTTAAAGGATGACCGGGAGCATGAACACCACGGTCGTCGCCCGGCTTGTCATCCGCGCCGCGGCCACGGCGGGCTACGATTTCAACGTCTTGGGTGACCGGGTGTCCTGCACCTTCGCCGCGGACATCCCCTTTGGGATCATCAGCGCCGTGGCGAGCAAACGAAGAAGTTGCAAAGCTCAGTCCGAGAACAGTAAGAGCGATAGCGAGTTTGGTTTTGGTCAACATGGTAAATCTCCTTTGAAGTAAGTAAGTAGAACGGTTTGAGTGCTTTTTCATTAATATGGTAATTATTACCACAATTATATCTAAGCATCAGGCATGCCACATTTCCGTTAAATGAAGAATATTTAATTTAATATAATGATATTAAATAATAATATTTATTGTTTGGATTTTTCAATTGCGAGCGACATTACATCAATTATGCGATAACCCCCAATATTGGGGATTATCTTTCCCAATATTGGGTTATTTAACCCAATATGCTTCGGGACGACCTCCGTTCGATAAACAGCGCTACAATGCCACGCTTTATTCACAATCAGGCCAAGCGCCGCTCTGGGCGCGCATCTCAGGGCAGGTTAGGGCGTTTGTGGAAGGTTTCCGGCTACTCACCGGCAAATATTCGCCGCCCGCAACGCGTTTCACTCATTCGCAAAAACGAAGGTTTTTGTTAACCCATAGTGCCTAAGTGACAGATTAAAAAGGCAAGCTGACATTTTTTAAATAAAATTAGTTGTGATCATCATTTATGTATATTATAGTGTGTAAAATTACCACAATATCGGTAAGACGTTTTTTTGATCACCCAAAACCTCATAGGAGATCCGACATGCGCATTAAGCTAATTCAACCCAACCGATTGCTGAGCAATCGCCTTATCGCCCTACTTTGCTTGACCACTGCCGTCGCCGCTTGCGGTGGCGGTGGCGGTGGAGGAGGTGGCAGCAGCAGTTCTACGTCCGGCTCTTATACTTCCGGCGCAATCACGGGTTTCGGCTCGGTGATCATTAATGGCATTCGCTTTGATGATTCCACTGCTGATGTGTCGGACGACGAGGACAGCTCGCACAGCAAAGACGAGCTGAAATTAGGCATGATGGCCGAGGTCGAGGGCTCAAAAGTATCGACCGATAATGCCGGCGCGCGCCATGGCGCCGCGTCGAAAATTCGCTTTGGCAGCGAAATCGTCGGGCCGGTCGACAGTATCGGCGCGACCAGTTTGGTTGTATTGGGACAGACCGTGGAAGTAACCGCCAATACCGTCTTCGACAATCGCCTCGCCAATGGCCTGGCAAGTATTAGTGTCAACGACGTGGTGGAAGTGCATGGCTTGCCCGATTCTGTATCCGGGCAATACACCGCAACGCGCATCGAGCCGCAAGCAAATGCTCAATCATTTAAGTTGCGTGGTGTCGTCGCCAATCTGGATGCACAAGCACAAACCTTCGAAATCGGCGGCGAAAAAATTTCCTATGCGGGATTGAGCGGCAATAATCTTCCGGCGAACCTCGCCGACGGATTGCGTGTTCGCGCGAAACTGCAAACGGCGCAAGTCAACGGCGCGTGGCTGGCGATCAAAATTAAGAGCGGTGTGCGATCCGCCGGTAGGCACGATGAAGCGGAGCTCAAGGGCTTGATCACCGAGCTCACGTCGATTCACTCGTTCAGCGTCAACGGCACGCCGGTCGATGCGACGAACGCAACGTTCCCGAATGGTGATGCGGGCGTAGTATTAGGCGCGCGCGTCGAAGTGGAAGGTAGCGCGGTTGACGGCGTGATCATCGCGACCAAGGTCAAAGTCGAAGACGAACACGAAGTCGAGGGCTTTGAGTTGCACGGCACCATCAGCAACCTCAACAGTGCCGAGAAGACATTCACGCTACGCGCCGTAACGGTGAACTACAGCAACATCACCGGCGACATCGTTGCCAGTCTCGCCGACGGCGTTAAAGTGGAAGTAAAAGGAACGCCTTCGGCTGATCGTACGGCGCTGGATGCGACCAGA
>JAYVJD010000397.1:0-15632 GCA_043769625.1 Pseudomonadota bacterium
CGCCTGCTTGAAGCTAAGCCCGCTTCGGTTAAAGCCTTCGACGACGTGAAAGCGCAAATTCAGCAGAAACTAATTCGTGAAGAAGCGGCGAAAGCCGCCGTCAAAGCCGGCCAGGATCAACTGGCCTTGGTCAAAGACGGCAAGGAATTGGCCGGATCAAAGTGGGCCACGCCGGTAAAACTGACGCGCGATAAACCCGCGCCGAATTTGCCGCCGCAAGCGGGTGATGCCGCATTTAAGATGTCAACGAGTAAGTTGCCTGCTTATACCGGCGTCGATACCGCGCAAGGCTATATGCTGCTTAAGCTGACGCAAATCCAGGATGGCGGCGCGATTGATGATGCTAAACGCAAAAACTACAGCGAGCGTATTAAGTCGGCGATGGTGCAACAAGACTTGAATGGATTCCTCGCCAGTTTGCGCGCCGGCACTAGCGTGAAAATAAATGACGCTGCGGTGTTGAAAAAAGAAGCGCAGCAATAGTTTAGTTTGATTCAATCAAAAAAAATGGCGCACTCGGTGTGCCATTTTTTATTTGTGCCTTTAATATTTTTCAATCGAAGAACCGGTTTTAAATGATCTGCAATTGCTTTCAACAAGTGCATCTGCCCAAATCAACTTACACGGCAATTGCCAGCAAATCCGACAAATGCTTATCGATTTGAGCAGTCGCATTTGGATCGGCGCCAAATAATGCCAAATGGCCGTCGATGGTATTTATCGGCCGAAATTCAGCGTTCGGAATCAGTCGCCACTCGGCTTGGCAATCGGCGGGCGGGAAGAACATGTCGGTGGACATCGGCATGACGAAGGTCTTGGCTTTAATGCGCCCCAGCGCGGCACGCAGGTCGCCATTGGAGTTGCGACTTACGTCGCCGCGTTGCCACTTCCACGCCATCGTCAACAATGCGTTGGCGTCCATCGGTCCGAAGTAGCCACACATGAAGTTGTTGATGAATTCGTCCATGTTGGCAAAGCCGAGTGCCTTGTGGCGACCTTGCTGGAAAAATTCGGTACTCCATCCCATCACCGCCCATAGCTTGGCGTGGCGCACCAAACCTGCGGCGACGTCGCTGCTGGCCGCATAGTTCCCGCCTTTGAAAGCGGGGTCGGTGGAGATCGCTTCGACCAAGGTTTCGGTGAATAGAAAATCATGCTCGGTATTTTTTGCGGTGCCGGCAATCGGTGCGGCGCGCTTGACCATATCCGGGTAGCGCACTGCCCATTCATAAGTTTGTTGTGCGCCCATCGAGCCGCCAAGTACCAAGGCTAAACTCTTGATGCCGAATTTTTCCGTGACCAGTTTATGTTGAGCGCGCACATCATCGCTAATGCGCACTTTGGGGAAGCTGGTCATGCCGCCCGGCAGATCTGTGTTGTGTGCCGAGGTGGAGAGGCCGTTGCCGATTTGATTGACGATGATAATGCAATATTTGTCCGGGTCGAGCGCGCGGCCCTTGCCGGTGTAAACCTGCTCCAATAATTTATTCGTGCCGGAATACCAGGTAGTAAACAGAATCGCATTGTCTTTTGCCGCATTGAGTTTGCCGTGCGTGGCGACCGCGAGCTTACAGTTGGGCAAGCTGCCGCCTTCTTCGAGATCGAATTTACCAATATCGATCAGCTCATAGGGTCCGTGGCCTTCTTGTCCGTAGTAGGGATTATTCACCATTTTATTTCCTCCATATGTTGGTTAGCGGACAGCCGAGGCCAAGCCGCGGCTGGCCAAATATTTTTCAACGCAGCGCAAATCCTTGATAACCTTTCGCGGCAACCTCATCGCATTTTTTGCGATAGCCGCCGACACCTTCCATGCCCAAATAGGGCAGGAAGGCTTTCGGTTTGCCCGGAATGTTCGCGCTCATATACCAGGAGTTTGCACCGACCATCAGCGTCATATTGACGATTTCGTTCACATGCGCAACCCATTGATCCTGCGCTTCCGGGGTTGCCTCGATGAGTGTTTTGCCCGACTTGCGCATTGAGTCGATGCAGTCGCTCACCCATTCCACATGCTGTTCGATCGACACCGGCATGTTCGACAATACCGACGGGCTTTGCGGGCCGGTGATGGTGAACAAATTAGGGAAGCCGGCGACGGAAAGGCCGAGATAGCTGTGCGGGCCGTCCGACCAATCTTTATCCAGCGTATGTCCGCCGCGTCCTTTCAGGTTCAGGGCTTTCAACGGGCCCGTCATTGCATCGAAGCCGGTAGCGAATACAATAATGTCGAACTCGTATTCTTTGCCGCCTGCACGCACCCCTTTTTCGGTAATTTCTTCAATCGGGCCATCGGTGCTGGCGTCAATCAGTTGCACGTTATCTTTGTTGAAAGTCTCGTAGAAATTAGTATCCAGGGGTTGCCGCTTAGTCCCGTAAGCGTAGCCTTTTGGGATCAGCTTCTCTGCCACGGCCGGGTCTTTTACCGTTTTGCGAATTTTGCGTTTGATGTAATCGGCGCACAGATCATTACTTTCCTGATTGAAAAACATATCCTGATAATTGCCCAACCAAAAAGCAAAGCCGCCGTCATTCCACATGCGGTCGAATTCGCGTTCGCGTTCTTCCGGCGTGGCTTCCTGCACCGATTTTGGAATAAAGCTCAATTCGAAACCAAAAAACGATTCACGCAGACCTTTGACGATATTGTCATAGTTCGCTTTGCGCGCTTTGGTGACGTCGGCATTCACCTTGCCGTTACGCGCGGGCACGCAATAGTTTGCGGTGCGCTGGAACACGGTAAGCTGTTTCGCTTGCTGGGCAATTTCCGGAATGGCCTGCACGGCCGTAGCGCCGGTGCCAATGACACCGACCCGTTGATTGGTAAAATCCACACCGGTGTGCGGGAAGCGGCTGGTGTGATACCACTTGCCTTTGAATTTATCCAAGCCTTTGAATGCCGGAATATTCGTCGTAGAGAGGCTGCCGACGGCGGGAATGAGATAACGCGCGGTGACGGTTTCGCCTTTGTCGTTGTGCACATTCCACAGATTGGTTGATTCATCGAACTCCGCACTGGTTATGCGTGTGTTGAATTGCATATCGCGTTTCAAGTCGTGGCGCTTGGCGACGTATTCGAGGTAGCGCAGAATTTCCGGTTGCTCGGGATAGCGCTCGGACCATTCCCATTCCTGCAACATTTGTTTGTCGAACGTAAAGACGTAAATATACGCATCCGAATCGCAACGCGCGCCGGGATAGCGGTTCCAATACCAAGTACCGCCGACCGTCTCGCCCGCTTCATACACGCGGGCTTTCAAACCCAGTTTGTCGCGCAACGATTTCAGCATATACATGCCGGAAAATCCGGCACCGATAATCACCGCGTCAAAATCAGGTGCACCGCGCGAATCTGTTTGTGTAGCAGACATAATCTTCCTCCTAAGGTTACATTTTTAATTCATGGATTGAACAAAATGAAAGAGGCGATTTTTATGTCTAGCGGCGCAAAGAGAAAGCGGCGAAAAAAGTATTTCAATCAACTCGAAATCGCGCAGGCCAATATTCTGCGGGAAAATCGAAAGCTTGAAAAAAGCCGACTTCAACAGCGACGCTTATCTAAAAACGACTCTTCGTTTCAGACCGCAGCCAATATAAATAGTTATATTAATCAGATAGTTACAGAAATTTCGGGTCGGCGCAGATAGCGCCGGCCGCAGTCAAATCAAATGCATATTACGGAAATGACATTTCGTTGTAGCACAGTTTTTACGATATGCCAGACGAAATGCATTATTTTGTTTTCAGCGGGTCATTCCGCCATTCCCGCCACGGTGGTATTAAATCCGCCATCCACATAAGTGATTTCGCCGGTAATGCCGGAGGCCAAATCGCTGCACAAAAACGCCGCCGTGTTGCCGACTTCTTCGATGGTGACGTTGCGTCGCATCGGCGAATTCTCGGCGACGAAATGGAGAATTTTGCCAAAGCCGCCGATGCCGGCTGCGGCCAGGGTTTTAATCGGGCCAGCAGAGATCGCGTTGACGCGGATGCCTTGTGGCCCGAGGTCGAACGCGAGGTAGCGCATAGTCGCGTCGAGGCTGGCCTTGGCCACGCCCATCAAATTGTAATTCTGCATCGAGCGCACGCCGCCGAGGTAAGTCAGCGTGACTAAGGCAGCTTTGCGGCCTTTCATCATCGGTAATCCGGCCTTTGCCAGCGCGGCAAAACTATAGGCGCTGATGTCATGCGCAGTGCGGAAATTTTCGCGCGTCATACCGTCGAGAAACGCACCGGAAATCGCTTCGCGTGGCGCGAAGGCGATGGAATGCACGATACCGTCCAATCCGTCCCATTTTTTTGCCAGCTCGTCGAACAGCGCAGTAATTTCCTGGTCAATAGAAACATCGCAAGGCAGGATGATGTCGCTACCGAATTCGGCCGCCAGCTTGACCACGCGCTCCTTCACACCTTCGCCCTGATACGTGAACGCCAGTGTCGCGCCTTCGCGATGCATCGCCTGTGCGATACCGTAGGCGATAGAGCGGCTGCTGAGTAAGCCGGTGATGAGAATTTTTTTATCGGCGAGAAAGCCCATGTGGTTCCTTTCGTGTGTTTATGCGCAACATTATAAACTAGACTAAATGCCCCAGACCGGCATGTTTCAAACATAGCAAATTACCCCATGTACGGATAGCGCTGGTAATGCTACATTGGGCACACAAAAATAGTGTCCAATAATCGTCTCAAACGTGGAGGAGCGCCCGTGAGTCGTTTCAAGTTAGCCAGTATTGTTGCTTTGATCGCGTTCGTGCTGTCGTGCGGGCTTACGCAGGCGGCGGATATGAACAAGACGGTGCGCTTTGCATTTCGCTCTGCCGAATCCGGTTTCGACCCCGCTTTGGAGTCGGATCGCTACTCCAACTTTATTCTTGTCGCCATATTCGATCCGCTTCTCACTTACGATTACCTCGCGCGCCCAGTCAAAGTTAAACCGAATACCGCCGTCGCCATGCCGGAGATCACCGACAATGGCGCGACCTATACCTTCCACATTAAGCCAGGCATTTATTTTCACGATCATGCGGTGTTTAAGGGAAAAAAGCGCGAGTTGACCGCGCAAGATTACGCCTACTCCTTGCGCCGGATATTTGACCCGGAAGTGAAATCTGCCAATCTGTATTTCCTCGAAGGCAAAGTCATCGGCGCCGACGAGGTAATGGAAGCTGCGCGTAAATCAGGCAAATATAATTACGACACGCCGATCGCCGGCTTTGAAGTGCCGGATCGCTACACGCTGCGCATCCGCCTGAAAAAACCCGATTTCAATTTACTCTACATCCTCGCCATGGCAAACACTGGTGCAGTGGCAAGAGAAGTGATTGAGCATTATGGCGTGACCGAAGCGCGCGCCAACCCTATCGGAACCGGACCGTATTATCTGAAGGAATGGCGCCGTTCGAGCAAGATTGTGCTGGAAGCGAATCCTGAATTCCGTGAAGAATATTTCGAAGCCACGCCAGAAGACAAAGATTCGGACCGAGCGATTGTAGAAAATCTCAAAGGTAAACGCTTGCCGATTTCAGGTCGGGTGGAAGTGTCTGTTATTGATGAGCCGCAGCCGCGCTGGATTTCATTTCTGAATAATGAATTTGATTACTTGGAAGAAGTGCCGGCTGAATTCATCAATATGGCCGCGCCAGGGGCAAAGCTTGCGCCTACGCTTGAGAAGCGCGGCATCATCATGCAGCGCGAACCGCAGTTGGAAATTACTATTACGGCCATGTACAACATGGAAGATCCTGTTATTGGCGGCTATACGCCGGAAAAAATCGCGTTGCGCCGCGCGCTAAATCTCGCTTATGACGGTGAACAGGAAGTGCAGATCGGACGCAAAGGCCAAGCCATGCGCGGCGAAAGTTTGCTGCCGCCAGGCGTAGTCGGTTACGACCCCAATTTCAAAGGCTTCTCGAAAGAAGTGAATTTGAGCAAAGCGCGTGCTCTGCTGGATTTGTATGGATATAAAGATATTGATGGCGATGGTTATCGCGAAACGCCAGATGGAAAACCGATCGATCTGGAGTTCGGTTCGCCACCTCAAGCAGATTACGTTGTACTGGACGGGATTTGGAAAAAAAATATGGATTCCCTTGGCATTAAAATTCACTTCTTGAAACAGAAGTGGCCCGACTTACTCAAGTTAGCCAAAGCGGGCACGCTGCAAGTAGGTTCGTTTTATGCGTGGGGCGCGGACTATCCGGACGGCGATAATTTTTTGCAGTTACTCTACGGCCCAAACAAAGGCCAGTCGAATTACGCCAATTTCAATTTGCCTGAATTCAACAAGCTCTACGAAAAAGCCGCCACGATGCCCGATTCGCCCGAGCGCACCCAGCTCTACAACCAGATGACGCGATTATTTTTTGCCTACGCACCATGGCGCTTGGGCGTGCATCGCGTGTGGACTAATCTGTCGCAACCTTGGTTAAAGAATTATAAAAAACATCCTATTCTGCATCAGGGCTGGAAATATCTGGATGTAGATGTTGAGCAACAAAGCAAGGCGCAGGATAAGTAAGTATATGATTAAATTGACTTTTTTATGTCGCGCCTTGATGTTATTTTTCCTTCTAACAAGCACACACTCTGTCTTCGCAGAAAAAGTTATTTATAACGCGCTACGCGAAGCGGAGTCAGATCTTGATTGTGTGGTGCGTGAAGATCGTTACTCGAATGTGATTTGCGAATCTCTTTTTGAGCCTTTGCTGACGTACGATTACCTTGCCCGTCCCGCCAAAGTGATACCCAATACCGCAGTGGCGATGCCGGAGATTACCGACAATGGCACCACTTACACTTTTAAAATCAAGCCGGGAATTTATTTTCATGCCGATCCTGCTTTCAAAGGGCAAAAGCGCGAATTGACGGCAGCAGATTATGTTTTTACCTTCAAGCGTTTTTATGATTCGCAGGTTAAGTCAGCATGGATGTGGATATTTGACGGCAAGATAGTTGGCGAAGATGAAGCGAAAGAAGCCGAAAAGAAAACGGGCAAATTTGATTATGATTTTCCGTGGGAAGGCTTCAAAGCGCTGGATCGTTACACCTTGCTCGTCAAACTCAAGCAGCCTGACTACAACTTTACTTATTTCATGGCGATGGTCAACACAGGCGCGCAAGCGCGCGAGGTGGTCGAGTATTACGGACAGACTATTGCGCAACATCCAATCGGTACGGGCCCGTTTTACCTCAAGTCATGGGTGCCGAAAAGCAAAATTGTTTTACAAAAATTTCTGAATTATCGCGAAGTATATTTTGACAGTGAACCGACGGATGACCCGTGGGATCAAAGTGTTGTGAAAGCACTAAAGGGCAAACGTTTGCCGATTGTTGATCGCGTTGAGGTCAGCATGATTCCGGAATCGCAGCCGCGCTTGCTCGCGTTTTTGAATAATGAACATGACTTCATGGAAGAAGTCGATTTTGAATTTATCAATCAAGTTGCGCCGGGCGGAAAGGTGGCTCCAGCACTGGAGAAAAAAGGTGTTTCTATTTTTCCTGAACTGCAGCCTGAAATTACTTACACCTGGTTCTATATGAAGGATCCTGTAGTCGGCGGATACACGCCAGAAAAAGTTGCACTCCGTCGTGCGATGATTTTGGGTTACAACATTAATGAAGAAATTCAAGTGATACGCAAGGACCAAGTGATTGCGGCGCAAAGCCCGATTCCACCCGGCGTGACGGGCTATGATAAAAATTTCAAAAGCCCGACTGCAGAATACAACCCAACCAAGGCGAAAGCCTTGCTTGATTTGTACGGTTACAAAGATATTGATGGCGACGGCTATCGCGAACGACCCGATGGCAGTCCATTGTCGTTGGTAATTACCTCGCCGCCTACCAACGAATATCGCCCGCAGGATGAGCTGTGGAGAAAATCTATGGACAAACTTGGTATTCGTGTGTCGTTTAACAAAATCACTTTTTCCGAGCAATTAAAAGCCGCGCGTTTGGGGCAATTGCAGATGCGGATCTCCGCATGGATAGCTGATTACCCCGACGCAGATAATTTTTTGCAATTGCTATACGGCCCCAATTGCGGGCAAGGCAATGAATCCTGTTTTGATTTGCCCGAGTTCAATAAAATGTATTTGCAGGCGCAACGCATGCCCGACTCGCCTGAGCGTACCAAATTATATCAAGACATGGCGAAGCTGGTGTCCGTGTATGCCCCTTGGAAACTGGGCGTGCACAGAAAATATACGCACTTGATACACCCATGGTTACTCGGTTATAAAAAGCATCCAATTGTGTTGAATCAGTTTAAATATTTAGACGTTGATGTCGAGAAACAAAAGGCAGCGAAACAATAATTATTTTTGTGAGGGAAATTATGAATTTGCGTTTTTCATGTAAGTATTTGATTATATTAATTTTTTTATCGTCATCCGCATACGCAGAGCGTATCACGCTGCCGATCTTCGACGAGGCGAGTCTTAACGCCGCGTGCGATGATGCGCTGTCAAAAGCAAAGCAAATCGCCGCGCAAATCGAAGCTGTTCCGCTGGCGCAAGTCAGCGTCGCGAATACTTTGAATGCGTGGAACGAGTTGCAAATCACGGTTGAAAACGCGACCGGCCCGATTGATTTGCAATCGAATGTACATCCGGACGAAAAAGTGCGCTCAGCAGGTGAAGCGTGTTTGCTCAAAGCGACGACGTATAGCACCGACTTATATCAAAATGCCAATCTGTATCAACGCATCAAAAAAGTAAAAGCCGAAACCTTGGCGCAAAAAAGATTGCGTCAGGATTTGCTCGAAGGCTTTGAAGACAGCGGCGTGTCGCTGCCGACGAAAAAGCGTGCGCGCGTAAAAGCAATCTTCGACAAAATCGAAGCGGTGCGGCAGGAGTTTGATCGCAACGTACGCGATAACAAAACTAAATTAACTTTTACCACCGAAGAACTACAAGGTGTGCCCGCAGCATTTTTGGAAAAACAAAAGCGCGATGACAAAGGCAATTTTTTGTTTGGCTTTGATTATCCTGAGCGCGATGCTGTCATTAATAATGCTGATAATGAAGCCACGCGTAAACGTTATTTGATCGCCTTCACTAATCGCGGTGGCGACAAAAATCTTGGCTTGATGGATGAATTAATGCAACTGCGCCGCGAACTCGCCGGCATGTACGGGCTGAAAAGTTACGCCGAATATGCGACGCGCCGCCGCATGGTGGAAAATCCGCAGACGGTGATTAAATTTTTGCGCGAAGTGAAAACCGCTTTGCGCGAAGTGGAGAAAAAGGAAATCGGCGAGTTGGCGCAAATCAAAGCGCAGATGACCGGCAAGCCGCTAAGCGAAATCAAAGTCAATCGCTGGGACATGGAATATCTGCAGGAGAAAACCCGCAAAGCCAAATTTAATGTCGATCAAGAAGCGCTGCGAAAGTATTTCCCCAGCCAGGCCGCGGTAGATTGGGCGTTGCAAGTTAGCAGTAAATTATATGGCGTGAAATTCGCTAAGGCAGACGTCGCTGGCTGGCATCCCGATGTGCAATATTACGATGTGCTCGATGGCGAGTCGGGCAAATATCTCAGCGGTATTTATCTCGATCTATATCCGCGCGAAGGCAAATACAAACACGCAGCGGCGTGGGGCGTGCGCTCTCCCAGTAAAGTCATTGGCCGTACGCCCGTGAGCGCGCTGGTGACCAACTTCAACCGCGACGGCCTGGACCATCGCGAAGTCGAAACACTATTCCACGAATTTGGTCATGTGTTGCACGGCGTGCTCTCGACCACCGATTATCAAGCCCACGGCGGCACCAACACCAAAGTCGATTTCGTCGAAGCGCCATCGCAAATGTTCGAAGAGTGGGCGCGCAAACCGGAATCTATCGCCTTGATCAAAGAGGTCTGTGCAGCCTGCCCCGTGATGGATGCCTCGCTGATCAAGCGTGTCGATGAGGCGCGTAAATTCGGTCAGGGCATTCGTTATTCACGCCAGCATTTATACGCTGACTTCGACATGGCTTTGGTCGCACCGAAGCCGGGCAAAGCGTTGGCAACCTGGGTCGCAAAAGAAAAGGAAACGCCGCTCGGCCATATCGATGGCACGCAATTCCCCGGGTCGTTTTCGCATTTGATGAGCGGCTATGGTTCGGGCTATTACGGCTATATGTGGAGCGAAGTGCTGGCGTTGGACATGCTCTCCGCCTTCGGCGACAACATCATGAACCCACAAGTCGGCCGTCGCTTCCGTGATACCATTTTAGCCAATGGCGGCGAGCAAGCACCGAAGCAGCTGGTGGAAAAATTTTTAGGACGTCCGACCAATAGTAAGGCGTTTTTTGATGAGATAACGGGGAAGCGTTAGATAATAAATTTCCCTTGAGCTGTAGGGAAGAGCAAGAAAGTCCCCTCCCTCTTGTCCTCGAGCGGTTTAATCGAGGGTTCAAGGGGAGGGTTAGGGTGGGGATGGGTTGGGCGTGCGCAGCTTTCTTCAGTGCGCGCACCTCCATCCCAGCCTTCCCCCGTCAAGGGGGAAGGCGCACGAGTTGATGCTGTTATTAAAAATGGTTGCTGACTCTGACAACCGCTAAGTTCAGAGAAAAGGAAAACGAATAAAGCACCGCCTATATCATCCGACGTTTACTGCAATTGATCCCGACTTTGCTCGGTGTGATCTTGCTGATATTTTTTCTGTTCAATTGGGTTGGTGGTGACCCGGCGCAAATTCTGGCTGGTAAAATTTCCAACGCCGAACAAATCGCCAACATCCGTAAACAGCTCGGCGTTGACCGGCCGTTTTACGAGCAGTTATGGATATTCATTAAGCAAGTGATCACGTTTGATTTCGGCCGCAGCTGGAGCACCAACGAAGAAATTTCCAAGTTGATCATGACGCGCATCGGACCGACGCTGACGATTATTATCCCGTTGTTGATTCTCGAAACTGTATTGGCCGTAGCGTTCGCCATGGCTGTCGCCTATGTGCGCGGCTCGATTACCGATCGCGCGATTATGATCGTTTGTACTATCGCCATGTCGATCAGCTTTTTGGTTTATATCATCGCCGGGCAATATATCTTCGGCTTCAAGCTCGGTTGGTTTCCGGTGCAAGGCTGGTCGGAGAGCGTGTGGAAAAATCTGATCACCTACGCGCCGCTGCCGGTGTTTCTCGCGCTAATGGTTGGGCTTGCGCCGACCCTGCGTTTGTATCGCACATTTTTTCTCGACGAGATCAGCCAGGATTATGTGCGCACCGGTCGCGCCAAAGGTTTGTCGGAAAAAACCATCATGTTCAAGCATGTGTTGCGTAACGCAATGATTCCGATTCTGACTTACGTCGCGTATTTATTACCCGGCTTACTTATCGAATCGTTTTTGCTGGAAAAGTTTTTCTCTATTCCCGGCCTCGGGCGCGAAGTCATTACCGCCGTTGAGCGCAGTGACTTCCCCGTGATTAAAGCCATCACGATTTATGTTTCTATTTTCACCATGCTACTCACGCTGTTAGTGGATGTGATGTACAAGTGGGTGGACCCCCGCGTCTCTTTTAAATAACTCAATTAAATCAAATACTTATGAATGCTATCGCTATGGATGGAAAGCTGAGAGAAAAGTCACCAGGCTTGTGGTTACTCGCGTGGCGCAAGCTGAAAGAAGATCACGTCGGCATGGTATCCGGCATCATCGTCGCCTTATTTATTTTGATGATTATCGCGTCGTCGCTCGGGCTCATCGCAAAAAATTGGAATAGAGAAGTGGGCGTGTCGTATGCCAATCCGGGATTTTTGTCCGGGCAGGAAAATCTTGAAGCCGCGTCGAGCAAAAAACTGGAAGAGCTGAATAAACAAGTCCAAGTCACCGCAGATTTGTCTGACATCGATCCGCTCGCACCGCGTTATAAAGAATGGGAAGAGCTGGCGAAAAAATATAAAACCACTGAAACCCCGCGCGCCGATACATTGCCTTTCGGTGGAGACAAGTGGGGCCATGATGTGATTCAAAAAGCCATCAAGGGCGCGGAAGTTTCCATCTTCGTCGGACTCATCGCGTCATTCTTCGCCGTCGTCATCGGCACTTTTCTCGGCGCGATAGCGGGCTATTACGGCGGCAAAATCGGCGATGTGTGCGAATTTATTTACAACGTGTTCACTTCGATTCCGTATATTTTATTGGTGTTGGCGTTGGCGGCGGTGTTGGCGAAATACAAAGGACTGCCATCGGTCATCGCGATTCTCTCCATTACTGGCTGGACCGGTATCTATCGTTTGATCCGCGCCGAATACATCAAACATCGTTCGCGCGAATATGTGCGCGCCGCCGAGGCGATTGGCGCGTCGCATTTCCGCCGCATGTTCGTGCACATTTTGCCCAACGTCAGCCACGTCGTGCTGGTGCAGTTGTCGTCGCATGTGGTGCAGTTCATCAAGGCTGAAGTTATTCTGAGCTTTCTCGGTTTCGGCGTGCCGGTGGAGATGGTGTCGTGGGGCACCATGCTGGCCGAGGCGCAAAATGAATTGGTTATCGGCAAATGGTGGCAACTCGCCGCTGCCGGACTCAGCATGGCGGCGCTGGTGACGGCGTTCAGCTTGTTCACCGACGCGCTCCGCGATGCGCTCGACCCTAAACTCAAATAAGCGAAAACATCATGGCTGAGAAAAATTTGCTCGAAGTAAAAAACCTGCGTGTGACGTTTAAAATCGATAAGCACACCACGTTCGAAGCAGTGAAGGGTGTGAGTTTCAATGTGCCGGAAAACAGCAGTGTGGCGCTGGTGGGCGAATCGGGCAGCGGCAAATCGGTCAGCGCCTTGTCGATACTCGGCCTGCTACCGCCAGAGACGGCAAAGATATTGCCTGGCAGCGAAATATTATTCAATGGCAAAAATATTGTCGGCGCGGATATGCAAACCATGCAAGCTTTGCGCGGTAAAGATATTTGCATGATCTTTCAAGAGCCGATGACATCGCTTAACCCGGTGTTCACCGTCGGCGAGCAAATCGCCGAAGTGCTGCGCCTACATTTGAAAATGAACACCACCGAAGCAAAAAAGCGCGCGGTCGAATTGCTCACTGAAGTCGGCATCCCTTCACCAGAATTGCGCGTCAATTCTTACCCGCATGAACTCTCCGGTGGCCAGCAGCAGCGCGTGATGATTGCTATCGCGATCGCGTGCGAACCAAAGTTACTCATCGCCGACGAGCCGACCACTGCGCTCGACGTGACGATCCAAAAACAAATTCTGCAACTGCTCGCCAACTTGCAACAGAAACATAAAATGGCGTTGCTGTTCATCACGCACGATCTCGCCTTGGTCGGCGAAATCGCCGATCATGTCGTAGTGATGCGCAACGGCGAAGTGCAGGAAGCCAACACAACGCAAAATATTTTTGAGAATGCACAGAGCCCTTACACGCAAGCGCTGCTCGAATGCCGTCCGCACATCGACAAGCGTCCGATGCGACTTCCGGTAGTGAGCGATTTTCTTAATAAAGATAATGGATTACACAAAGAGCAGGCAGAGCGTAAACGTGGCGTAACGGCAGACGATAAGATCATTCTAGAAGTGAATAATTTATCCAAAAATTTCAGTTTGAAAACCGGCTGGTTCAGCAAACGCGAAGTGCCGGCAGTCAAAAATGTGTCGTTCAAACTGGCTAAAGGTAAAACACTTGGGCTGGTCGGCGAATCCGGCTCGGGCAAAACCACGATTGGTTTGACCATCATGCGTTTGCTCGAAGCCAACGGTGGAGAAGTGATTTTCGAAGGCAAAAATATTCTCGCCATGTCGCCGGATGAATTTATGCAGTATCGTCGGCGCATCCAGATTATTTTTCAGAACCCGTATGCATCGCTCAATCCGCGCTTCACTATCGGGCAGATTCTTACCGAGCCGATGGAAATTCACGGCATCGGCGCGAACGATAGCGAACGGGTGGATATGGCCGCGGCGCTGCTCAAGCGCGTGAGTTTGCCCGAGACTTCGCTGGCGAAATATCCGCATGAATTTTCCGGTGGTCAGCGCCAGCGTATCGCCATCGCGCGTTGCCTCACGTTGAAGCCGGACATTATTGTCTGCGATGAATCGGTATCTGCACTTGACGTATCGGTGCAGGCGCAAGTGCTGAACCTGCTGCAGGATCTGCAAGACGAATTCCACATGAGCTATATTTTTATCTCGCACGATTTGTCCGTGGTGAAATACATTTCTGATCAAGTGATGGTGTTGTCGAACGGCGAGCTAGTCGAGATGGCCGATTCGGACACGATTTATAAATCACCGCAACATCCCTACACACAAAAACTACTCGGCGCTATTCCAAAAGGCTGGCAGCGCAAGGCTGCTTGAATATGAGTAGGGTGGGCAAAGCGCGGCGTGCCCACGCTGTGATTCCTTCGCCACGCGGGCATCAATTTTCTATGTTGCATTTGTTCCGCGTGATCCATCATGGCTTGCGTCGCCGATTGTCCGCGTGGGCACGCTGCGCTTTGCCCACCCTACGCCTGCCATTATTTTTTTTGCTGACACTGTGCTGCTCGCAAATTTACGCCGCTGACCCGAATAAAATTTTACGCGTCGCTTTGCGCAGCGCCGAAACCGATTTCGATCCGGTGATTTGGGCGGATCAACCGTCGGCTTGGTTCACTGAAAGCATTTTTGACCCCATGCTGAAGTACGATTATCTCGCGCGTCCGGCGAAGCTTTTGCCCAATACGCTGAATGCTATGCCGGACGTTCGCGATAATGGTGCGACGTTTATTTTCTCAATTAAATCAAATATTTACTTCACGCCTGATGCGGTATTCAAAAATCAAAAACGCGAATTGATCGCGCAGGATTATGCCTACACCTTGCGCCGTATTTTCGATCCGAAAAATAAATCGCAGTGGCTATTTTTGTTTGAAGGCAAAATTCGCGGCGCGGATGCGGCGATGGCAAAAGCAAAAAAAGATAATCGTTTTGATTACGATGCGCCGATTGAAGGTATCGAAGTCATCGACCGTTATACTTTGCGTATTCGCCTCAATAAACCCGATTACAAATTTTTATTTAATTTCGCATTAGCCTCCACTGGCGCTATGGCGCGCGAAGTGGTTGAAGCCTACGGCGCGGATTTAGGCGCGCATCCGGTCGGCACCGGGCCGTATGTGTTAAAGGAATGGAAGCGCAGCAGCAAGATTGTGCTCGAAGCCAATCCGGATTATCGCGAAGACGTTTTCCGCGCTGACGCAAAAGATTTTCCCGGCGATGAAGCGATTGTGAACGCGCTGAACGGAAAAAAATTACCCAACATCGGCCGGGTAGAAGTATATATCGTTGAAGAACCGCAGCCGCGCTGGTTGGCATTTCTCAGCGGGGAACATGATTACATTGCCGACATGCCGGATGAATTTGTAACGCTAGCGATTCCAGCCGGCAAAGTCGCGCCGCATCTTGCTCGTGTCGGCATCTATCAAATCGCCGACGAAGAGGCGCATTTACGCTACACCTCGTTCAACATGGAACATCCGATGACCGGCGGCTACTCGCCGGAAAAAATCGCCCTGCGTCGCGCGATTGGCCTCGCTTATAACATCGAAGAAGAATTGCGCATCATTCGCAAAGATCAGGCGGTGCGCACGCAGACGGTGTTCCCGGCTTCAGTGATAGGCTACGACGCTAGCTTCAAAAGCAATGTGAC
>JAYVJD010000398.1:0-2301 GCA_043769625.1 Pseudomonadota bacterium
GCGCCGTAGGCCGGCACACCTTTCAGCTCGTTCTCATTCAGGCTGCGTAAGACCTCCAGACCCGAGCTGCGATCCGGCTCCGCAAACACCACGTCAAAACCCAATACCGCGATACCGTAATGATCGAACAAACGATCCATTAATGCAGCAAGCTTATTGCGACCCCAAGGCCATTGACCTTCGCGCGCCATACTTTTTTCGTCGATATCCAGAATCACGACGGACGGATACACATCCGGTTTTTGCGCCAGCTTCAGACGGAAATCGTAGAGCGAATCTTCCAATCGAGCGACATAGCGTTGATCGGAAAGCTTGGTCGAGTCGAAGAAAATTGCGGCCGTCGCCAGCAAGCCGATGATCACGCGAAGCACGATCAGGCGGAATGCATGGCTTTTCAGAAGGCGCATCATGGCGCAGGGAATAAACCGACGTGCAACAAAAGAGAATAAATCAAGGTGAAATCAGTATGGAGAGAATTTCGCGCGCGCACACGCACGCGCGAAATATCACGCAACTGATTTAAGGAAAAATTCCATCTTCACGCCCGCCAGCTCAATGATGTCATGATCATTCAAGGCTTGCGGTTTGTCATCGAGCGCCTTGCCGTTAAGCAGAGGGAAATTGACGCCTTCAACGTGGGTAATAAAGTAGCCCGTGGGTCGCTTGGTAATAACGGCGACTTGCTCGCCCTGCTTACCGATTGTGGTCAGCGTTTTAACCAAATCGAGACTGCGTCCGCTGGCGGCGCCGGTTAACACTTGAATCGCGCCGATTTTCGCCACTTCCGTCGCTTCATTTTCGGCCGGCTTCACGCCTTGCGGGGTCAGGATTTGTGTTTTGCTAATAGCCGTATCGGTCATCGCTTTCGACACATCCACATTGGCCGGCTTGGGCACAATCGGATTACGGATGACCATGGTTTTTTCAAAGTCTTGCGGCGTGGCAATACCGGCAGCTTCAGACATATATTTGAGCTTGTGTTTGCCCAGCTCGACCAGATCATTATTTTTTAGCAGATGCTTTTTGATCGGTGCGCCATTGACTAGCGTGCCGTTGGTGCTGTCCAAATCTTCAATGAACGAGTCGTTGCGAATGGTGTAAATGACCGCATGCTCTCCGCTCACCGCGAGGTTATCTACCTGCACGTCGTTGTGCGGCTTGCGCCCTATCGTCGTACGCTCTTTGGTGAGCTGTACTTCTTTGGTTACAACACCATCCATGCTAATGACAAGCTTTGCCATGATTAAATTCCTATTGTTGAGGGGATGTTCCCCTTCTTATTGATTCATTACTTGATCGGGCTAATTACCCAATCTACTCAAAATTTTATTTGCCGAAACGCGCCATCAGGCGCGCGCGCCAACCCCGTTTTATTGCAAAATCTGTTAATGCCCGAACAAAAATTACTGATGTGTTATCGCGTCCGCCGCTATCGTTTGCCGCTTGGACCAACTGGCGTACAGTCAGGCGCGGATTAGCCGATAAAGTAAACAATGTCAGACGAATTTCTTCGTCGTCAATCATGTCATTTAATCCGTCGGAGCAGAATAAAAAAATATCTCCCGGCAGCACTTCATGCGTCGCCACATCCGGCTCTACATTAGGATCAATGCCTAACGCTCGCGTAACCAAATTTCGGTTTTGCGAATAGCGTGCTTCTTCTTTACTCAATAATCCGCTGTCAATTTGTTCCTGCAACAACGAATGATCTTTTGTAACCTGATCCAATTCTTCACCGCGCAAACGGTACATGCGCGAATCGCCAATATGCGCGACGGTGAGCATATTATCGTGAAACAGGCCGACAACCAAGGTCGTGCCCATGCCGGCACACTCCGGCTTGGTTTGGGCCATGGTGTAAACCGCATGATTAGCCTTGGCAATGTGCTCGCGCATCAGCTTCTCGGCTACGGCCCGGCTCTGTTGGCGCGACATTGCTTCAGGTTTCGCCAGCGTCCATGCCATGCCCAGGCCTTCAGAAATCGTCGTCGTCGCCATACCGCTGGCCACTTCGCCCGCCTGGTAGCCGCCCATTCCATCGGCGAGAACCATGAGACCTATCCCTTGGCGTACGTCCACACAATCTTCATTGTGCGAGCGTATGAGTCCTGGGTCAGTCAGACTGTCTGTCTGCAGCGCTTGGGTCAAATCCAATCTCATCCCTTTTCTTCACTACGCCCAAAGCACCGATAAACACCCTAGTCCCTAATGCGGGTGTCGTCCCATCCATATCGATCAGCACACCTAGGCACTTTTAAATCCCGATACTTCTTCGGCGTTTGGGCAAATTTTGTTTAGCTA
>JAYVJD010000399.1:0-15583 GCA_043769625.1 Pseudomonadota bacterium
GAAGCTCGCCATGAACCATTTCGCCGTACAATTTGCTGATCGAATCAACGCTCAGTGATTAACCGCCTAAGTACTTACACAAAATAATTTACAGGCCCGGGTTTTATTCGAAATGCAGATTTTGCGACTACCGAGCATGCTGAAACCATTAACGATCTTTTGTATTGGCTAAATCGGGTCGAATTCAAAGACTGGGTTCCGCCAGCCCTAGTTTACTTTAATCGCTTCAGACAAAAACCAAGGGACCTAATGGTCTTTTTGAAGGCGTTAGAGCGCCTGACCTATTGTCTATTAGTCACTAGAACAGGTATTAATGAACGTATAGAAATTTATGCGGCGCTTACTAAGGAAATAGAACCACCGACTTTTGATGGCAATAGGGTTAGCCTCACAACTCTTGATCTTACAGAGTTACAAAAAAGCGAGTTTCTATCGGCGCTTGAGGGGAATATTTACCAAACGCTGCCTAGGTCAAGAATGGATTTGATATTGAGACTCGAGGCTCTAAGCAGCGATGGAAGCAAAAAGCTGCAATTTAATCAGGTGTCGATTGAGCATGTGCTTCCTCAAACTACACCAGACGATTCTGAATGGCAAAAGTGGTTCCCTGATGAAAATTCGCGAGAGTCCTGGACGCATCGGCTTGCCAACCTAGTCCCCTTGCACGTTCGTAAAAATCCTGCGGCGAGTAATTTGCCCTTCGAAGACAAGAAGAATGTCTACTTTGTTGGTAAGGGAACAAGTACACCATTCATTTTGACGAATGAGGTTAGGCAACAGGATAAATGGACCCCGGAAGTATTAGAAAAGCGGCAGAAACGTCTTGTTGGAAAGTTTAGCGAACATTGGGAGCTGGGCCCTGCGTAAATGGAATAAAAGCTGTAGATGTTAATTACTTCAAACTCGCCAAATACCCCGCCGCATCCAACATATCTTTTTCCGACAACGGTTGTGCGGCGCTGGCCATGGTGCCGTCTATGTCTTGTCTCGCGCCGGTTTTGAAGCCGCGTAGTTGGGTGAGTAAATAATCGACGGGTAATCCGGCCAGGCGGGGGATGTGGTTTTGTCCGCTGTAGTTGGGCATGTGGCAGGAGGCGCAGTGGTTTTTTGCCGCGATGATTTTGCCGGCTTCGATTTTTGCGGCGTCGATTTTAATTTCTGCGCCGGTGAATTTTTGCGCGGAGAAATAGGCGGCGATGTCTTGCATGTCGTCATCGGATAATTTTTCAGCGAAGGTATTCATTTGCACATTGCTGCGGCGGCCTTCGCGGAATTGGATAAGCTGGTAGAAAATATACAGCGGGGTTTGCGCGGCGAGCGAGGGGTAGTCCGCGTTGCTGGAGTTACCGTTTGCACCATGACAGGCGACGCAGGTTTTTGCTTTGGCTTCGCCCGCTGCGGCGTCGGCGGCAAATGTTTGTGCAGAAAAAACCATTAATACAAAACTGATTACACAAAAAAGTTTTTTCATCATCACTCCAGAATAAAAAAATCCCCGTTACGTATTATTCGCAACGGGGATGGTCTTTCAAGCTGCCATTATTTCTTATAGCTAATACGATAGATGGCGCCAGCTACGTCGTCCGACACGAGCAGCGATCCGTCATTGGCAATATGCACATCGGCCGGGCGGCCCCAGAAAGTTTCGTCTTGCTGGAAGCCGGTAGCGAAGGGCTCAATTTTCGCCGGCTTACCCGCAGCATCCAACGTGACGCGGCTGATTTTAAAACCGGATTTTTTCGATTTATTCCATGAGCCGTGTTCGGCGATGAAAATATTATTTTTGTATGCCGCAGGAAATTGCGCGCCGGTGTAGAAGCGCATACCGAGCGCGGCAACGTGCGGGCCGAGTTTCATCGCGGGTGCGTCGAATTCGCTGCATGCGCGCTGTTTGCCGAATTCGAGATCGGGCAAATCGCCTTGGTGGCAAAATGGATAGCCGAAGTTCATGTTCTTGCGCGATACTTGATGCAAGGTGTCGTGAGGCAAATCGTCATTAACCCAATCGCGTGCGTTGTTGGTGAACCAGAGCTCTTTGCTCACCGGATGAAAATCCATGCCGACGCTATTACGCACGCCGGAAGCCACGGTTTCGAACGCGCCGTTTTCCGGATTCACGCGCACAATTTTCGCGTGCGTCGGTGGCGGCATCACGATATTGCCCGGCGAGCCGATTTGGAAATACAACCATCCATCCGGGCCCAGCGTCATGTATTTCCAACCGTGCGGTTCGTCTTTCGGCAGGCCGTCATACACGACAACGGGTGCGGGCGGTGTGTCGAGATTGGCTTCGATGTTGTCGTAGCGAATAATGCGCGACAGCTCGGCCACATACAGCGCGCCGTTTTTGAACGCGACGCCGTTCGGGCGATGCAGACCTTTGGCGATAATTTTGGTCGTGCGCTTGCCGTCTTTTTCCACGACCGCGTACACGTTGCCGACAAAACGCGTGCCGACAAACAACGTGCCGTTTTTGCCATATACCATCGAGCGCGCATTCGGTATGCCGCTGGCGTAGAGGCTGATTTCAAAACCCGGCGGCAGTTTAATTTTGTCGAGCGGTATTTTATCCGCAGCTAACGAAGACAAGCCTGGCGCATGCGGGCTTAAGTTCATCGCCAGTTGTTCCTCGCTGCGACCTTGCGCCCAGGTGGGTGGAATCGCGGGAGCAGCTGGAGCAGCAGCAGTAGTGGCTGCTGCGGGCGGCGCGGGTGGCGGCGTAACGGCGGGCAAAGAGACTTGCGCGCATGCGCCGAGCAGCATTAACGATAGAGCGCCTACCGGGGGTAATATTTTTTGAAATTTCACGCGTAACATTTCTTCTCCTCAATATTAATATTTTGAAATTGCCGGCAGGCTATTGATAGAGTCATCTTGGTGTGACTTGAGCAAATTGTACCGGATTGTCTGCGAGCTTTTACTAAGAGAAAATAATCATTCGCACGAAGCGGTTGATTCAAAAATACTTGAGCAATTGGTTGGAAAAAACAGTTTCTTCAGTAGCGCCCAAAGAAAATGAAGGCGTGTTTTTCTGTATTTTCTTTCCGCGCCAAGGCGCAGATTTCAGCCCTGCGGCACGCGTGACAGATGCTTTGTGGCGATAGTGGGCGCCAACAAAAAAAAGATAACCATTTGATTTATATTAAGTATTTACTGGGGTATTGAATCGCTTGCGCTGGCTTGTGATTCAGTTTACATTTCGTGGGAAATAAATCCATGTAATTTCAGATTCAGTACTGCCCGTTTTGTCGCCGCCCAGCGTTCAAGGAATGGCGGCAAAACGGTGGATGAAAGATCTCTTCCCGATAAAGGCAACCTGCGAATGTGCAGGGCGCAAAGCGACGGATCTCAATGGATCGAGAGGGCCGCGCTGCCGAAAGAAGAGAGCAAACCCGGATCGGCATATCCGGGGTGGAGATCTTTCTTGTGTTTAATAAAAGGAGAACTTCATGTCGTTGTTGTCATTCTTTCGCGCCGCCCAAATTCCTGCCCGTACATTTTTCTCACGCTGCCTGCTAGCTAGCGTCATGCTGTTCACGGCAAACATTGCGCACGCCAAGCCGGTAGAAGTCGAAGGTGAACTGGAAGTTCTGATCGAAGACCATGCCACCAGCAGTCGCACGCGTCATTTTCTCAAGACCGACAAAGGCCGTGTCGAATTGCAATTCAAAAGCACGGCACCAAACTTGAACAGTGGCGCGAAATTGCGCGTAAAAGGCGAACAAACCAATAATGTGATGTACCTGAGTGATAGCGGCGTTACAAGCTTGGCGGCCACTGTTGCAGGTCCATTGCCGAATACCTTCGGTGAACAAAAAGTTGCCGTACTGTTGGTGAATTTTCAGGACGACGCCAGCCAGCCATACACAATCGCCCAGGCAAACGACGTGGTGTTCAATCAGGCCAGCGGCTTCATGCGCGAAAATTCTTTCCAGCAGACTTGGCTAACCGGCTACGCTTTCGGTTGGCTAGCCTTGCCGATTGCAGCAACCTGCGTCAACAGTGATATTGCCTCTGCGGCCAAACAAGCTGCAGCCACAGCCGGGATTAATCTCGCCGGGTATCCGCGCATCGTGTACATATTCCCGCGCAATGCCAATTGCGGTTGGTCGGGCGTGGGCACCGTTGGCGGTGCGACGTCAGAGTTGTGGGTCAACGGCAAGCTGGACCTTAGGGTCGTCGGGCACGAGCTAGGCCACAATTTCGGCCTCTATCACTCGCATTCAATGGCATGCGGTACGACTACGCTAGGGACAAATTGCGCAACTTCCGACTACGGCGACGTTGCCGACATCATGGGCGCCAACACGGCGACGCATTTCAACGCTTTCCAGAAAGAACGCCTGGGTTGGTTGAATAACGGCGCGCAGCCGACTATCACCAGCGTCAACACTAGCGGCGCCTACAGCATAGATGCTTATGCTGCCGCCAGCGCGAATTCAAAAGCCTTGAAAATACCCAAGGGAGTTGACCCCATTACCGGCGCCAAGTCGTGGTACTACGTCGAATACCGGCAACCGATAGGTTTTGACAACGCGTTTACCACGCTCTACGCGACCAATATTTTGAACGGCATTCTGATCCGTAGCGCGACCGAAGGCGACGGTAACACCAGCTTGCTCTACGACATGACGCCGGGAACTGTGGCGACGTTCGATATGACCGATGCGGCGTTAGTGCCCGGCCAGACATTCACCGATAGCGCTGCTGGCCTTAGTATTTCGCTGGCATCGGTCAATGCGGCGAGTGCCAGTATCAACATCAGCCTAACGCAATCTGCGGCATGCGCGCGCGTGAAGCCTGTGATTACCTTGTCGGCTGCAGTGTCCGCTGTCGCTGGGACTTCTGTGAATTATGCTGTGAGCATTAGCAATCAAGATTCGGTAAGCTGCGGGGCATCAAGCTTCAGTTTGCAATCAGCATTGCCTGCGGGTTGGAGCGGCGCGTTTACGCAGGCCACGCTCAATCTTAATCCCGGCGCGAGCGCATCCACTACGCTGACAATTACTTCCGCTACCTCCGCTACGGCGGGCGCTTACGCCCTGAGCATCGGCTCAGCTAACGTTGCCGCGCCTCTTTACACCAATGCGGCCAGCAGCACTTACACCGTCGTGAATTCGCTCGCAACGTCAGTCGCCTCCAGCAAGGTGATGTATACGCGCAACGAAACGGTGAACATGACCGCGTTGGTCAGCGCGGGCGGCAAGTCCGTAGCAAACGCCAGCGTGAACTTTACCCTGACCAAACCCAATGGAACTTCGGTGGTGAAATCTGCTTTGACCGATGCAGCGGGCGTAGCGACAAGCAATTATCGCTTCAGCCGCAAGGATCCGCCGGGGACATGGAAATTAAGCGATCAGGCGAGCTACGGCAGTTTGACGGCAGGTGCGGCCAGCAGCTTCGCGGTGCAATAGACGCTCAAAAAAAGGCGGGGAGTGTTCCCCGCCTTTCCGTTGCAACCCCCACGCGACTTAGCGTTTTCTCAGCAATGTACTGCTAGAGGTGCCGACAGATGCAGGACAGATGCCGTTCGGGCAGGCATCCGGCGTGCAGGTCGGGCACAGACTGCAGTGGGCTGTAAATGTCGCCGGTGTTACTGGCACGCTGAACGGCGCCGTCGCCTTGGCGGTGACGGTGTCGCTGAACTTCGCCAGGCCCGGAACGGTTGTCGTGTTGCCCAGGTTCAAGCGGTTTTCCGCTGTCGATGGGAAATACGATGCGGTAAAGCTCTGGCAGCTCGTTCCGCCGGATGGCGCAACCGCCAGGCTGATACCATTTACCAGGTTGCCGCTCACTACGCTATCCGTGACGGTAACACCAGAAAGCGGCGCATCGCCGGTGTTGCAGACATCGCCCGACACGTTCACTTTCACCACGATATTGCCGGGCACCTGATTGACATCGAGCGCCGTTGAGCAAGTCTTGGTCACGCTGAGCGCGGGTGAGAGCGACAGGTTAGGACAAGTCGCGGTCGCGGTTGCGCTTAGGGTCGAGCTACCGGCACTCGCCGTCGCGGTGATGGTGTCTTGCGGGCCGTTAGCGGTTGAGGTAAAGCTGGAGCGATAGCATACCGAAGCCGACCCATTAAGCGAGCCGCTAAAACCGGTGGGTGAACCGGTCGGTAACCCACTAGCATCGCAGGCGTAATAACTAAAGGTGCCTGCAGGAGGATTATCGCTCAGCGCAACATTGGTCACTGTGCCGAAGCCTGTATTCTGAACCTGGCCTTCGATGGTGTAGCCGATCGTTGTGCTGTTCACTAACAAAGGGTTTTTGCACTGTTTGCTCACGGCAATACCGCACACCGGGAAGCTATGTAGTACAAAGTCTTTCAGCGTGGCGGTGACTGACGACGATGAACGCGTTTCCGCCATGAACGAAGAGAAGCAGGGGATTGCACCGCCGCCCCCTAGCGCGAACACCTGGGTGATGTTAATGCCCAACTCGAGGAAATCGGCAACCTGAAAACTATGCGTGCCGTCCTTGTTGGTGTAAGCCCATGGCGGCATCTCGCCCGCCGCAGCATTGGTGATGCCGCAGTAGTTGTCAGACGTGCCGACAGCCCCGCATTTGGCTGGCGCTCCTCCTGCGATGCCGGCGATGCGTTGAAGCGTGCCGCCGACGTTACCGCCGGTACCCACCCATTTCAGCACTTCGATGTTGACCGTGGTGCCGCCGCCGGAGAAGTTGGCCAGCACCAGCACATCCCCTACTGCGTGCTGGCCACTGAATGCGCCACCGCTTCCCAACCCGACCTGGTTCTGGAAAAACCAGAACCCCATGAAGGCGTCACCGCTGTTATCGAAACGGTCCGCGCCGGCATAGATCACCAGATCGCCGCCGACATTGTAAGCAGCGGCATAGGCATTGGTAATGTTGTCTTTATCTGGCACCGAGCCGTCCTTGTACTTCCAGCCGCCAGCGCCGGACAACGGCCCGTTCAGGTCAAGACCGTCCTTCGATCCGCCGCCGGTGAAAATGCTTTGCGGCGCCGGATCGGTGACAACACCGGTACGGGCAAGGATAGATGACGAGCCGCCGCTCGCGTTAACAGTAGACCAGTCGTCTCCGCCGTTACTGGCAACATTACCGTCGAGTTCGAAGGTGGCCGTTACATTCGCGGCATATGCAGGGGCTGTGCCGAATACACCGATGATGATTACAAACAGAAAACTAATAAGCCGTATCAAACCAGTTTGATATTTAAAGATATCCATTTTTGTTGCCTCCTTAAATCGTTAAAATTGACTTGCATGAACCCCATTGCACGCACTCATACGGGGCCGTGGGTTAAGCTGCCGGTCTAGGGAAAACGGTTACGCGATAACAAGCAAATCGTTTGGTCTGACCCTGCCTTCGGCTGGAAAAACGGCAAATAGCCGAGGCAACATTTGCAGTTGCCTGATGTGTTTATAGGTTGGCTGGCGGCAATTGAAATACTTCTGATGGAGTAGGAATACAGCGTAAGGTTAAGGCGGCGAGTGGATAGCAATGCGGCCTATAATTATGGCCGACTAGCGGTGATGGGCGCGATACCTAATTGATAGCGATGGGAAATTTTCAGTTTGTGGAAGATGTGTTTCAAATGCGTTTTGACTGTCAGGTCGCTGATGCCCAATTTTTGCGCGATGGCCTTATTACTCAAGCCATGGCGCATGTGCGCAGCGATTTCGCGTTCCCGCGCAGACAGGCCGTGAGCAAGCACTTCGTCGCCGGGCCGGCTTGGGTGCAGTTTATGAATTAGGCTATCGACGATCATCGACATCACATGTCGCCCGAGCCAGATGTCGCCAGCGTGCACGGCGTGGAAGGACTTGACACAGTCATCGGCCGTACAGGTGTAATGCAGGCAGCCCTTCACCCCAGCTGCAAGCGCATCAAGAATTTCAACGTGGTTCAAGCTGTCGTAGAACAGTAGCACTTTGGTATGCGGGCTAACGCTATGCAATTGCAAAAAAAATGACGCAGGGCTTTCCGCTAATGATGCCTGTTGGTGCAGGAAAATATCCGGCTGCAGTTCACGCGCGAGTGTGAGCGCCTGCGGTAGATCGGCGGCGATGCCAACCCACACCGATTTTTCCGCATGCAGGTTTTGCACTAATGCGGCACAGGCGGCGCTGACAAGCACGGTGATGGTTTGCAAGGCCCCCCCAAGTTTTATTGCTCTGCCCGTAAAATTGCGGGCTTGTCGATTATTGCTTGGTAAAACAGATTTTCTGTCGAGCTTGTGTCAATTATAGGCATTAACTCGCCAGTTACAAATTACAAAATAATTAGTATAATCAATATGTTATATTAATTCGCTGGTCTAGTGTCTATACTTATAATATAAACTGTGTTATGGGAATAGGCCAAATGCCCTGTTCGATATAGGCTGCTATTTTTCTGGTCGGAAATAACAAGGAGCACAACATGAATAAAATATTTTTTCTGCTGACAGCTTGTGTCGCGTTGAGCGCGTGCGACAAAGCAATCGAAAAACTCAGCGAGAAGGCAATAGAAAAAGCCATCGAATCGCAAATGAATAAAGAGGGTAAAAACGCCAGCGTGACGATTGGCAAAGACGGTATTCAAACCAAAGTGACCGACGCCAACGGCAATGTCACCAGCTCCAGCATCGGCAGTGACGGCATTAAAACCACGACGACCGACGCCAACGGAAAGGTGTCCACCACGGAAATCGGCGGTGCGGATGTCACTGAAACTGATATCGGTATTCCGTTTTATCCCGGCGCGAGTATCAAAGATGGCAAAGGCAGCAAGATGGCCGGATCGGACGGCACGATGCTGATGGTGACGTTGGAGTCGAAAGACGATCTAGAAAAAGTCGCCGAATACTATCGCGGCAAATTCAAAGGCATCGCCAAAGGACGCAAGTTAAGCGACATGAGCCAAGCGGGCGAATCGGCCATGCTGATGTTGAGCGATGATAAAAATCAGGACAGCCTCACCGTCAACGTGAGCAAAAACGACGACGCCAAGTTGACGGAAATCAGCATCATGGCGAACAAGAATACCAAGGCGAATTGACGGCGCTGTTTGCATGGAACCAAGTATCTTTGCGATAATCCAATCACTATGACCCATATGCGCAAATGGATAGCCTTGTTATTGCTCGCGGTGTTTCTGCCCGCGACAGCGATGGCGCAATCGTGCGCCACGCGTTGCGCCTATGCCAAGCAGGCCATCACGCTGGCGCAAACGAGCGTAACGGCGGAGCAACCCACGCCCGATGCAAGTGATCACTGCGCGAAAAAAACCGCCAAATCCTGCCCGTTTGCCGCCGTGTGTGATTTCTCCAATCTATTTGTGCTGCATGCTGAGCAAGTCGAATTTGCTCCCGCACTACTAGCTGATTCGCCTGAATTTCTCCCCGCCGACTTCATCTCGGTCGTGCATCCTCCCGCCTTGCGCCCTCCCGCGATTTGAGCCCGAAAGTTTTTTGCGCGCGCTAATTCAGCGCGCTGCGGTTCGTCGTCTAACGAGGAGGCAGCATGAATAACCTATTGCGGAAAATTTTTGTCGGCGTGATGGCGCTGCTGTCGCCTTACGTCCACGCCGCGCCGATGGGCTTTGAAGACAGTTGGATGGCGATGGGCGACGTGTCGGAAAATTGGCGCGAAGCGTGGACGAATTACGCGCTGACGCCGCGCGATGCGCTCGGCGCGGGTTACGTGTTCATGCGTTCCGATGATAAAACAAAAGAGCGCAAGCTCGCCGAAATCAATTACACGCGCTTATTACATCGCTGGAATCTGCCCGACGCGCAGGCGAACGTGTGGCTATTCGGCAGCGTAGGCCGCATGACCGGCAATGATTTCAGCGGCAGTAAAACCGCGTATGCGCCGGGCATCCAGCTCGACTACGAAACCACGCGCGTGTATCTTGCCGCAACATCGCGCTTGTATCGTGCCAAGCGAATCAAACATGATTTTAATTCGGTGCGCGCTGGCTTTTCGTTTTATAAAGCTGAGTATGACGAGACGCAGCCGTGGTTCGTCGTCGAAGCGCGGCGCATGCGTGATTTATCCGACAAAGTCGAAATCACGCCTATGCTGCGCTTGATTAACAAAAACTATTTCGTCGAGGCCGGCGTCAACAATAGCCGCCAGTTTCGTTTAAATCTAATGTATATTTTTTAAAAGGACATCATCATGGAACGATTTTATTCAATAGTATTCATCATCGCCGCTTTACTAAGCGGCAGCGCCGGCGCCACCACGATCAAAGCTTCAGTTAACGGCATGGTCTGCGCCTTCTGCGCGCAAGGTATCGAGAAAAAATTGCGCGCCAACTCGGCGACGCAAGATGTGTATGTGAGCTTGGAAAATAAAGTCGTCGCCATCGCGCTGAAGTCGGGTCAAGCGATCACCGACGACACGGTGAAGCAAATCATCACCGATGCGGGCTACGCCGTGACCGAGATTAATCACAGCGAAGAAAGCCTCGACACGATTCGTAGCGCGATGAAGAAAAAATGAGCGACGACATCACGCAAATTCAGGGCCGGGCGAAAACCCTGTCCTGGGTATCGATTTTTACTAGCAGCGGCACGCTGATTTGTTGTGCGCTGCCCGCGTTGTTGGTGTCCATCGGCGCGGGGGCGTCGCTGGCATCCTTGCTCGGCAACGTGCCGCAACTGATCTGGTTTTCAGAAAATAAAGCGCCGGTATTTTTATTCGCAGGCGTGATGCTCGCCATCGCGGGCTATTTTCAATATCGCAATCGCAGGGCGCCTTGTCCAATCGATCCCGCGCTCGCGCAAGCCTGCATGGCCACGCGACGAACCTCCTGGCGGGTTTATGTTTTCTCCGTTGTCCTGTTTGCTATCGGCGGGTTTTTTGCTTTTATTGCCCCGCTGTTGAGCCCAATATAGAAAGCTATCGGATGTGCTGAAGCATGAAGCGCACCGATTACCAACGATGCGCAACATCCCTCAGCACTGATAACCTGATTATTGGGGGCGAAATTTATTGGAAGGTGGCACAAGTCACCCGGGTCAATACCCCCGTCGTCGGACTAATAAATTGCGGGTTGGCGACAGAGTCGAGAGGTGCTCCTGCACCACATACCAACACCGAACTGGTAATGCCGCTGGGGTCGTCGGGCAGCCCCCTGCCAGTGGTATCTGTCCCCGACTGAGTTAAAGTGGCCGCTGTAGTAGCTTTGTCACTGCAGCTTTGAATGTTGGCAAGGGAGAAGACCGGTATAATACACACTTGAATCGCACTGTTATTTCCGTTTTTGCCAGTGGCACCTACCAGACCTGTTGGCCCGGTTGCTCCCGTTGATCCCGTTGGCCCCGCCGGTCCTATTGCTCCAGTTGCTCCAGTTGGCCCTGCCAGTCCTATTGCCCCAGTTGGTCCCACAGCCCCCGCCGCGCCAGCTGCGCCGGGACTGCCATTGCAAACATATTGTGTGCTGGTAACTTCTGCAGGATCTAATATTTTGTTGGCATTAGAATCAATGCCGCCCTCCACCGTAATGCCACCATTGGGGCAGGCGCTTGTGGGCGCTGAGCCTTGCACTGCCGTGGCAACTAAGTTGGTAGCTTCTCCGCTGCGCGGTGCTGAATCAGCGCCGCCCCCACCACCACATGCTGTCAACGCAAGCGCTAAGCTTGAAGCGACGATCTGATTTCTGAACATGGTCTTCTCTCCTCAAATGGTTTAGACGGAAATTTTTTTGCTATATTTACTGCACTTGTCTATAGCACATCTTTTTACCTGTGCTTGATCACAAGTTTCCATTAATAACATTAAAATCAATAAAATCAAATGCTTAAAAAGTTTTTGGTTTATGGCTAAACATAGCCTATTTTAAAGAAACGACAAAAAAGTAGCAGCCTGCCTCATGCTAAAATAAGGCCTAAACCCCATTACTTTGCTACGTCTCCAAGGGCATCATCTACGTATGAACATCGTCATCCTCGCTGCCGGTCAGGGCACACGCATGCGCTCGGCGATGCCGAAAGTTTTACATCCTATCGCGGGTAAACCCTTGGTGCAGCATGTGCTCGACACTGCGCGCACGCTGAACCCGACCAAAATTTGCGTCGTGTACGGCCACGGCGGCGAATCAGTGCCGGATAAAATCGGCCGAGAAAATATCGCTTGGGCCAAGCAGGAGCCACAACTCGGCACTGGCCACGCGGTAATGCAGGCGATTCCGCATCTGGATAAAGACGGCGTGACGATGATTTTGTACGGCGATGTGCCGCTGACCAAAACTTCGACCCTGCAACCGATGGTGCAAGCGGCGAATGCGGGAAAATTTGCTTTGCTGACTGTTGAGCTGGATGACCCGACAGGTTATGGCCGCGTCACGCGCAACGAGCACAATAAAGTCACCGGCATCATCGAGCACAAAGATGCCAACGACGCGCAAAAGCACATCCACGAAATCAACACCGGCATCATGTGTGTGCCGACGCAAAAATTATCCGGCTGGCTGTCGAAACTGCAAAACAATAATTCGCAAAAAGAATATTACCTCACCGATATTTTGAAAATGGCGGTGGAGGATGGCGTCGCCGTCGAGACGTTTAACCCGGCCGACGAATGGGAAACCAATGGCGTCAACAGCAAAACGCAATTGGTAGAGCTCGAACGCATCCTGCAGGAAACTTACGCCGAGGCTTTGCTCGAACAAGGCGTGACGCTGATGGACCCGTGGCGCATCGACATACGCGGCGAATTAAAATGCGGCCGCGATGTAAGCATCGACATCAATTGCGTTTTCGAAGGCAAAGTGACTTTAGCTGACAACGTGCGCATCGGCCCCAACTGCGTATTGAAAAATGTCACGGTCGCAGCAGGCGCCAACATCGAAGCCTTCAGCCATCTTGAAGACGCGGTCATCGGCGCAGAATCGCGCGTCGGCCCCTATGCGCGCATCCGCCCCGGCACGGTGTTAGCAGAAAAAGCGCATGTCGGCAATTTCGTCGAAATCAAAAAATCTACCTTGGGTGTCGGCTCGAAAGCCAATCATCTGTCTTACATCGGCGACGCGACCATCGGCAACAACGTCAATATCGGCGCGGGTACGATTACCTGCAACTACGACGGCGTGAATAAATTCCAGACTGTTATTGAAGACGACGTATTCATCGGCTCCGATACGCAGTTGGTCGCGCCGGTGACGGTGCGTCGCGGTGCGACGCTAGGCGCGGGTACAACCCTCACGCACGAGGCCCCAGCCGACACGCTCACCATCTCGCGCAGCAAACAAGTCAACATCCCGTCGTGGAAGCGACCCGTTAAAAAACTCAAATAAATCAAATACTTACAGAATAAATAATTATCAAGGAAAACGATCATGTGTGGAATAGTCGGCGCAGTAGCGCAACGAAATGTGGTTCCGATTTTGCTCGAAGGATTACGCCGCTTGGAATATCGCGGTTACGATTCCGCCGGCATCGCCATCATTAACGGCGAATTGAAACGCGTGCGCAGCGTCGGCCGCGTGGCGCAACTCGCCGAAGATGCCAAGGCGCAAAAAGTCGAAGGCATGCTCGGCATCGGCCACACACGCTGGGCCACGCATGGCGCGCCGAGTGAGCGCAACGCGCATCCGCATATCAGCAAAAACGGCATCGCCGTCGTGCATAACGGCATTATCGAAAATTACGAAACCCTGCGCACGCAATTAAAAGCCAAGGGTTATGAATTCACTTCAGACACCGACACCGAAGTCATCGCGCATCTGGTGCATATGTATCTCGCGCCGACGGGAGATTTACTCAAAGCCGTGCAAAAAACCGTGGCCGATTTACACGGCGCGTATGCGATTGGCGTAGTCAGTGAAGATAATCCGATGCGCATGATTTGTGCACGCGAAGGTAGTCCGCTGCTGATCGGCATTGGCATTGAAGAAAATTTCATCGCCTCCGACGTATCAGCATTATTACCGGTCACGCAACGCGTGATCTATTTGGAAGAAGGTGACGTCGCCGATATTCATTTGAATAACGTCGCGATTTTTGACCGCAAGGGCATGAAAGCCGAGCGCAAAATCCACACCAGTGAATTGTCGGCCGACTCGGTCGAGCTCGGCGCCTATCGCCACTACATGCAAAAAGAAATTTACGAACAGCCGCGCGCACTGACCGACACCATAGAGGGCGCCTTAGCCCAAGGCTTTAAGCCTGAATTGTTCGGGCAGGAAGCGGCCAAAGTGTTTGCCGCGATTGATAGCGTCACCATCATTGCCTGCGGCACCAGCTATCACTCGGCTATGGTGGCGAAATATTGGCTCGAAGCGATTGCGAAAATTCCTTGCTCAGCCGAGATCGCGTCGGAATATCGCTACCGCGAAACCGTGCCGAACCCAAACACGCTCATCATCACCATTTCCCAATCAGGCGAAACCGCCGATACGCTTGCCGCGTTGAAACACGCGCAAGCGCAAGGCCACCATCATTCGCTGGCGATTTGTAACGTGCCCGAATCGGCGCTGATCCGCGCTTCGACTTTGCGTTATCTCACGCGTGCAGGCGCAGAAATCGGCGTCGCCTCAACCAAAGCCTTTACCACGCAACTCGCCGCGCTGTTTGTGTTCACGGTCACGTTAGCCAAAGCCAAAGGCAAACTCAACGCCACCGATGAAACAAAATATCTCGACGACTTACGTCGCCTGCCAAACAAAGTGCAGCACGTGTTGAACCTCGAACCGCAAATCACCGTTTGGGCAGAAAAATTTGCCAACAAACAGCATGCGTTATTTCTCGGTCGCGGGGTACATTACCCCATCGCCATGGAAGGCGCGCTCAAGCTGAAAGAAATTTCTTATATTCACGCGGAAGCCTACGCCGCCGGAGAACTCAAGCACGGCCCGCTCGCGCTGGTCGATGCCGACATGCCCATTGTCGCCATCGCGCCGAATGATGTATTGCTGGAAAAATTAAAATCCAATCTGCAGGAAGTCAAAGCGCGCGGCGGCGAATTGTATGTTTTCGCCGACGCCGACACTAATTTCCAGGCCAGCGAAGGCGTGCATGTGATCAAATTACCCGAACACGAAGGTGTATTAAGCCCGATCGTTCACACCATACCGTTGCAGTTATTGTCCTATCACGCCGCGTTACAAAAAGGCACCGACGTCGATAAACCACGCAATTTAGCCAAATCGGTAACGGTAGAATAATTCAATATAATCAATTAATTACATGTAGTTAAGCCGAGATGAACCCTCGTCCTTATTTAAGTGAAGAGTTAGGGTGGGGTGGGTTTTGGTCGGCATCAATCTGCAATAGAAACCCTCGGTAGCGTGCGTACCGCGCACGAAAAAGTTGATTCGACGCGCAATGCGTCGCGGCACGCATGAACGTGTGGTCGTGCGCAGCGCGCACGCTACATCACCACCTTCCTCTGTTCGTATAAACTAACGCAATCAAAAACAACCGGGCCACACTCATGGCAACCAGCAGCTTACTCGCGTTAATCGACGACATCGCCACCATCCTCGACGACGTTGCCGTGTTGAGCAAAGTCGCGGCGAAAAAAACCGCTGGCGTTCTCGGCGATGATTTGGCGCTGAATGCGCAGCAAGTATCCGGCGTAAGCGCGGCACGCGAATTGCCCGT
>JAYVJD010000400.1:0-2296 GCA_043769625.1 Pseudomonadota bacterium
CAATCCATAATTTAGACTCATGCGATTGGCCTGGGGCCTCAGCCTGCTTACAATTAATATTTTTCTACTTGCCAACTAAGTCCGAATGATGATCAGACAATTGTTCGGCGACTAAAAAATTGAAAGATCATAATTGCGCAAAGATTGAGTTCCGGGCGGACGGCTTGGGGGGTTGATGGGGCGCCAATGGTCGGGGTTGAAAAGCGCGGAGCGATTAAGATACCGCTACCAGAAGGTGGGCGTTACGATCCCACAAAGACGGGTGGAATATTACTGAGAATAGCGACTTAAGTCAATTGTTTTCTTAGGTTAGCAGCAATCCGCAAAAGACGGAATTGACCGAATTTTCCGGTCATTCAGCGTTATTTTTTTGTTATCTCGGTCAATTCCATCAATTCTGTTCTAAAACTGTCCCATTATAAATTATAAGGAAGATAGCCTTCCCATTTCCACGGCGTATATTTGTCTCTGATGAGGGTTTCCAGCAACTCCTTGAAAATACTGTCGCCATTTGAGCTGTTCGCCATCAGGACAAGCGCAATTTTTTTGTCAGGAAAGGCAACGACATGATTTTCCCAGCCATCGTCGTGTCCTTCTTTGAAATACGCTTTGCCGTGTGGTGTCTGGAATAATCCCCAGCCGATTCCATACGCCAGTTTAATCGCTCGATTTTCTTCGGTTGTTGCAGACGACAGCGTAGGAAATTGCGTTTTGGAATAAATCTGAATCTGCGGCGACAGCATGATTTCTTTCGCTCGTTTGGTAATTCCTTTGCCCTGCATCAACGCTTCCATAAAACGCGCAAAATCGCTGATCGTTGTATCCATTGAACCAGCGGCGCGGACACCTCCACGCTGTTTGTGACCGAGCGGCTGTTCTTTTTCATCGTAGCCAAGCGCCAGATCATTTTTAAATTTTTCATCCCACGTCATGCTGGTGCGCGTCATTCCGAAAGGCTTGAAAACGCGTTCCTGCATCATTTCGCCGACATCTTTTT
This sequence comes from Pseudomonadota bacterium, assembly GCA_043769625.1. Classification (GTDB taxonomy): domain Bacteria; phylum Pseudomonadota; class Gammaproteobacteria; order Burkholderiales; family JBEEJL01; genus JBEEJL01. The sequence continues at coordinate 998 of JAYVJD010000400.1, forward strand.
TAGTGATGGCTTCGACGACGAATTGCGCCAGATTAATGCCTTCGCCAGAGTAAGCGTACTTTGTTCCCGGCGTGAATTTGATGTCCAGTTTTTCGTCAGGATTCAGAAAGCGAAAGTTAGGAAAGCCAACCGTATGGCTGAGCAGCATGCGCATTGTAAGCAATTTGTATCGTTCATCTGAAGCCAGATCCTGATATTTTTCGTACTCCGGCAATGGCTTCGGAAAATACTGATAAATCGGCTTGTCGAGGTCAACAATTCCTTCCGCTACGAGTTGCATAACCGTGTAGGCAAACACCGATTTCGTGAAGGAAGCGCCATACATCACCGTGTTTTCGGTCAACGGCTTTTGCTCTTCCTTGTTGCGAAAACCGAAGCTTTTGACATAGGCAATTTTGTTGTCGTTAATGATCGCAAGACTCAGCCCCGTGACGTGTGCTTTGTGCATGAGCCTTGTCACGGTTTGCTCAACTTCGGAAGTTGAAATGCGGCTGCCATCAAGCCGCTTGAGCATGACATTTTGTGCAAGCGTAGCGATTGGTAAGATTAAACTTAAAAAAACAAGGCTTGTTTTTAACCGCATATTTCCGGTCTCTCCTGTCTGCTTTTATTCTGCACGCCCTGATAAGCGTTCGGCGATGATTTAAGCGTGGCTGGCATAGGTTGTCAACATTCACAAGTTTGGTTCATCGCAAGGGAAGGTAAGGAAAGATTGCTACTTCATAAAAGAAACAGGCAGAGCAGGAACAATTTCAACTCTGCCTGATTTTTATGAATTATCCCCAACTGCAATTAGCGTTGGATCCGCGCTGAGCCGCCTTTGGCAAAGGCTCGCACTTGATCCACTGTTGCAATTGTCGTGTCGCCGGGGAACGTGGTCAGCAACGCTCCGTGCGCCCAGCCCAGCTTGATCGCTTCCTCGGGCGTTTCGCCGCTGAGCAGGCCATAAATAAAGCCCGCCGCAAAGCCATCGCCGCCGCCTACGCGGTCTTCAATTTCCAGGTTGTCGAAACTCGGGCCGTCATAGAACTTCCCGTCGGCCCACATGATCGCGGACCAGTCGTTGATTGTTGCGGTTTTCACGCCTCGCAGCGTCGTGCCGACCACTTTGATATTCTTAAAATCCTTGACGACCCGCTCGACCATTTTCTTAAACGGCCCGACATCCAGCGCACCGGCTTTGTGGACGTCCACGCCTTCCGCCTCATATCCCAGCACCTGCTCGAAGTCTTCTTCATTACCGATCAGGCAATCGATGTAGGGCACCAGGGGCTTCGTCGTGGCGATGGCTTCCTTGCT
>JAYVJD010000401.1:0-2292 GCA_043769625.1 Pseudomonadota bacterium
TCAGCGTGAATCGTTACGCTTTTCTCGCGCACAAATAGTGCACCGAGCCAGGGCCCGCACGAATATTGGGCCCTGGCGAATATGCTTTGAAACGCCGCATTGGGATTGCCTCTGCGAGCATCTATAATTACCAATTCGACATCAACTGAGGGTTACAAATGATCTACGCGCTGGGCGATCTCAAACCAGAATTTCGTGGCAACTACTTCGTCGCCGATAGCGCGAGTGTCATCGGCAACGTCACGATTGAAAATGACGTCAGCATTTGGTTCGGCGCCGTGCTGCGCGGCGATAACGATTTCATTCGTGTCGGCGAAAATTCCAGCATTCAAGACAACTGCGTCGTTCACGCAGACCCCGGATTTCCCCTCACCATCGGCCGCGATGTCACCGTCGGCCATATGGCGATGGTGCATGGCTGCACGGTCCGGGACGGCACGCTGATTGGCATCAAAAGTGTGATTCTCAATGGCGCGGTGATCGGCAAAGATTGTTTGATCGGGGCAAACGCTTTAGTGCCCGAAGGCAAAGTTATTCCCGACCGCTCGTTAGTGTTGGGCTCGCCCGGAAAAGTTGTACGACAACTGACCGATGAAGATATCGCACGCATCCGCGAAGGCGTGAAACACTACGTCGAAAAAATAAAGCGCTATAACGAACATCTCAAGGCTGTTTGAAAGATCGCGCGATGACGCCGGCAAATATCGATGAACGCTCGTCGCGTGTCATCGGTTGCCTGATCATTTTTTATGTTGCGTTGATTGCCTATGTCAGCCTGTCGCCGTTCAAAGGTTGGCAAACACCGACGTCGAATATCTTTGCTTTTCTCGCGAACGGCTGGCCGCGCTATTTCACGCGCTTCGACATGGCCATCAATTTCATTGCCTACCTGCCGTTTGGATTATTGCTTTACGCCTATCATGCACCGCGAATGACGCGCACCAACGCGCTGTTAATCAGCGTTGCAACCGGACTATTCCTGAGCCTGACTATGGAAGTCCTGCAAGAATTCTTACGGGATCGCATCGCATCGAATCTCGACTTCTTCTGTAATGTTGCGGGCTGTTTGGCGGGCGCACTATTGTCGGCGTGGCTTGGCCGCAACACCAATGTGCAAACCATATTGCGACAATGGCGCGAAAACTTATTTTTGCCGGGCATCATTGTCGACTTCGGCCTGGCACTGCTCTGCGTATGGTTAATCTCACAGCTCAATCCCTCGATCCCATTTTTCGGCGCGGGTGTTGTCGCCGATTCAATGCACGGCTATGACGAAGGCTACGACTATCAGCCGATCGCCGATGCGCCATTTGCTCTTGGCACTGCGCTAAACTTCTGTGGACTCGGCCTGCTCGTCACGACGCTGATGCGCGTACGCAGCCACGCGCTGGTACTCGTCCAAGTACTAACGGGCCTGGCTTTTTGCATTAAGCTGGCGTCGGCCTATGCGTTATTGCGACCAGAAGTCGCCGCAGAATGGCATAGCAACGAAACGTTGACTGGATTGGCAATCGGTTTTGTCGCGCTCTTGCCGTTATCGTTTTTACGTCTCAACCATCGCATTTATCTCGCGGCCATCCTCATTTTGGCCGGCGGCTTATTGTCGAAAATGGCCGGTAATTACGCGACATTGGCCAACGTATTGCGTTTATTCGATTGGCCCTATGGCCAATTGCTACAGTTCACCGGATTGACCCTCTACCTCAACGAAATATGGCCAATAATCGCCGTGATATTTTTGTTCTGGTATTGGCTACGCCAACAGGTTATCGAATTCACTAGGTTATAATTTTGCGCTAACAAACTCGGAACTTTTTCAATGTCAGGCTATTACAAACACCACGTTTTTTTCTGCTGCAACCAACGTCCGAACGGCGAAGCCTGCTGCAACGATCATGGTTCGAGCGAAATGCGCGACTATGCGAAAGGCCGCGTTAAAGCCTTGAAACTGAGTGGCCAAGGCCAGGTGCGCATCAATCAAGCCGGTTGCTTGGATCGCTGCGCCGAAGGCCCGGTGATGGTGATTTACCCGGAAGAAACTTGGTATAGCTATGCCGACAAAAAAGATGTCGATGAGATTATCGATGAACATTTGTTACATGGGCGCATCGTCGAACGACTCAAAATATAGTGGTGAATTTCGATAAACGCGAAACCGTATTGCTTTCCGGCCCAGCCGGAAAATTGGAAGTCGTCGTCAATCGCCCCGCGATTAGAGCGCGCGGCATCGCACTGATCGCCCATCCTCATCCTCTATACGGCGGCACGCTGGAAAATAAAGTCGTGCAAACA
>JAYVJD010000402.1:0-15550 GCA_043769625.1 Pseudomonadota bacterium
GAAAATCGGCGCCAGTCCGTTCGGCTACCGCATCGCCGAGCAATTCGGCCACACCATTGTGCCGCCGCGACCGGCATTAGTGCCCTTAAGCTTTGAACCGGAGACTATCGAGCTATTCGGTGACTTGTCGGGCGTTTCGCTCGACGCTGAAGTGAGCTGCAACGGCGGACGTTTCCGCGAAGCGGTCTTGCTGACGCATCGCGGTTTGTCTGGCCCGGCGATATTGCAAATCTCGTCGTATTGGCAAGGCGGTGATAAGTTAAGCATTAATTTGTTGCCGGGGCGTGACGCAGAAAATTGGCTCCTCGCGCAACGCAGTAGCAAAACGCAAATCGATAATGCGCTGACGGAAATTTTCCCCAGGCGGTTTGCGCAAGCCTGGTGTGCGCAATTGGGTGAAGTGAAACCGCTGAATCAATACAGCGAAAAAGCCTTACGTGAATTTGCCCAAGGCTTACAGAGCTGGCAAGTTCGCCCTTCCGGCACGTTGGGTTACAACAAAGCGGAAGTCACCATCGGCGGCGTGAATACGGAAAAAATTTCATCCAAAACCATGGAATCACAAAAGGTGAAAGGCTTGTATTTCATCGGCGAGGTGGTCGATGTAACAGGGCACTTGGGCGGCTTTAATTTTCAATGGGCATGGGCCAGCGGGTATGCCGTAGGGCAGGCTTTGTAAGTATAAAATATTCAATATAATCAAATAATTATAGAATTTTCTTGGAGAGTAAACTTGCCCACCCTCGGCTGCGACGAGAAAAAAATAAAGCGTCCCATGCAAAAATTATGCATGGGACGCGTTTAAATTTTCACCTGTTTTCTAAATCGACCAGCGAATGGATCATTAAGGCCCCACAGGCAATATTGTCGGAAGACTGTTTCCGATGGCCGTAGCCGTTGCACTGCATGTTGGGTGGCCCCAACCACTGGCGCTCATTGGGTGGCCGAAACCGCTTTGGCTTTTTGTACTAATATCATAAACAATGTTGTCTGTGCCAAGCGCGCCTACACCGCCAGGGACGTTATCAAAATTGAGCCCATGACGCGTACGCCACGCAATGTTGTGGTCTGCGCAAGAGCTGTCGCCGCTGACGCCAATTGCCCCGACCAACGTACCTGCGCTGTTGTATAGCGCCAAACCACCGCCGAATACATTGACCCCGCCGATTTTCTTATTGACCATAGGATCATTTGGCGTGCCGTAGTCGCTGGAAGGACCGGCGTAGGCAGCATCGGTATTGACGGGATTGCTATGCTGCAAACCAAACAGCGTACCGCCTGGTTGTGTTGCTGTGTACAGATTGGCGGTGGAAAGTGCCAACCCTGGCAAGCTGAAGGCATTCGCTGTGTTGGCCTTTTGCGCTGAAATAACGCGACTGCCTGGCCATTGGTCTCCACGGCCCGCGCCAGTATGCGCGACCGCGCAAACAACGCCGTCACGGTCAACAATCGTTCCCCACATATCCAACCCAAACCCGCCGTTTGCTTGATTTTTCGCCGTAGTAAGCGCCGTTTTAAGATCAGCATGGGCAATGGTAACGCCCGTGCATGTTGGGGTCGCAAGCGCTTGTGTAGCATTGAATAACAATCCAACTGAAGCCATCAATAAAGTTGAAACAGAAATTTTTGGCGCATTCATTTTGCTCCTCCTGATTCGATTGAAAAGAACTTTATCCCGAGTTGCCGCTCGGCCCCTCAGGTTTCGTCCCGAACGCCATGCAAAACTTGCATGACACTGATATGTTGAATATAGGATTAAGCGCGTTGAAAATAGAAAAATAGGGCATCTGGCCTAGATAACCGTCGAAGAGCGCGCGTAAAAATTTAGCACTTTAGAATTGATTTGTATTAAAACTAAAATTAAATAGCGCGTTAATATTCATTCTACATTTTGCGTAGAAGGTCAAAATGAATAAACTAAGTGAAAAAAACAGTCGGCTTTTTTTTGCATTGTGGCCCGATACGGTGCTCCAGCAACACTGTTACAGCGTTGCACACGCGCTTCATGCGCAATGCGGCGGCAATCTGGTTCCGCCGCACAATATTCATCTCACGTTGGTATTTATCGGCAACGTGGAAAAGGCACGTATCCCACTTTTGATTGATGCGGTGAAGGGCGTTCGGTCGGAAATAATTTCTCTGCATCTGAATCAGGTTGGCGCATTTCGCGAGAGTAAAGTCGCATGGTTGGCACCAGCACAAGCGCCACCAAAATTAACTTTGCTGGTCAACAATTTGCGCAGCGCTCTCACGCACGCTGGATTCAGTTTTGATAATAAGCCTTACGTACCGCACCTTACTTTGCTGCGCAAAGCCGGTGGGGTGATTGTGGCGGCTTTGGGCCGAACAATAGAGTGGCGAGTAAACGGATTTACGCTGATGCAGTCGCATTCTGAAGCTGACGGCGTGCGCTATGAGGTGTTAAAGGAGTTTACTGATTAGCGCTGTAGTGGCCAATTCGCGGGCAAAAAATCAGCCTGGCGTACCATCAAAAAAATCGACATCACCCGTTTCCAGTGAATATTCTGCGCCCACGACCATCAGTCCGGATTTTTCGATCAAATTCTCGATGACTTCAGAGCCATGACGCAAGTGGCTGACCGACGCACGAATATTGGCGCGCACGGCATGGTGGAGCAAGGCGGTGGGATCATGTTTCAGGTCCGTCGCCAACAATTCTTCTACCGAGGGACGGATGCGCTCGACGATGGAAGACTGATTGCGCGAATGGCTGGCGGCTGGCCGCTGCAGTGTTTCCAAAGTTGCTTGCACCGCGCCGCATTGCGAGTGTCCTAGCACGACGACCAGACGCGTATGGAAACGTTCGGCGGCAAATTCGACACTACCTACTAACGACGGCGCGATGATGTTGCCCGCGACACGGATAACAAATAAATCACCCAGGCCCTGATCAAACACAATCTCAACCGGTACGCGTGAATCGGAGCAGCCGAGGATCACCGCGAATGGCTCTTGCTCCCCGGCATCGATACGATGCGGTGTTTGCGTTCGGCTTTTTTCTGCGCGAGCTTTGCTGACAAAACGTCTGTTTCCATCGCGAAGGCGCAGCAGCGCTTCATTGGCTGGGATCATTGGATGCCTTCAAAATTTTTAATGCCGTTAATTTACCATCAATTGAATTTTTTGATTTGCTTAGCTGTCATAGCGACTGCTTTGGCGGCGTTTTTTGAACACGAATACTGTATGATTAACGCGATTAAATCACTCAGCCGTTAAAATATAAGTTATTGTTTTAATTAAATAAATTATTATCCTTTTGTTACTCTGCCGCACATCAATAATCAGGAAACCCCTATGATTTCGGATCAAAAATATTTCATTCGGTCAGTCCATCTGGCCACAATATTTTTCTGTTTTATCGCCATTTCCGCATTTGCAGCGGACAAAAAAACCGACGAAGCCAAGCCAACTCCCGCGGTCAAACCTGCTCTCACAGTGGCCGTCGTAAAACCGCAAACACAAGAGTGGCCGAATATGCTTTCGGCCAACGGCAATATCGCCGCTTGGCAGGAAGCCTCGGTGGGCGCGGAGGCAAATGGTTTGCGTTTGGCGGATGTAAAAGTAAACGTCGGCGACATCGTCAAAAAAGGCCAAGTGCTAGCGGCATTTGTGCCAGATACAATTCAGTCCGACGTCGCCCAATCGCGCGCCTTGATTGCCGAAGCGGAAGCCACCTTAGCCGAAGCGCAAGCCAATGCCGAACGTGCGCGTACTTTGCAAATCAGCGGCATGATGAGCGGGCAACAAATTAATCAACTCCTCACCGCCGAGCGCACAGCGACGGCGCGTCTCGCCTCAGCCAAAGCGGCTAACGCCAGCCAGCTGTTACGCCTCGCGCAAACGCAATTACGCGCACCGGATGATGGCGTCATTTCGGCGCGTATGGCAACCGTTGGCGCGGTGGTACCGGCAGGACAAGAACTGTTTCGCTTGATTCGCAAAAACCGATTAGAGTGGCGCGCCGAAGTGACGCAAAGCGAATTGGCGCGGATAAAAACCGGCGCGGTAGCGACAGTGCTTTTACCCGGCGGAGATCGACTGAAAGGCAAAGTAAGAATTGCCGCGCCAACCATCGATCCGCAAACGCGCAATGCCTTGGTCTATGTCGATTTACCCGGCAATAGCGAAGCCAGGGCGGGCATGTTTGCGCGCGGAGAATTTGAATTGGGTAGCGCGACCGCTATAACTTTGCCGCAGCAGGCTTTGGTTCTCAGGGACGGCTTTACCTATGCCTTCCGCCTCGATGCGGACAATAAAGTTGTGCAAGTTAAAGTGGCCAGCGGCCGCAGGAATGGCGAAAAAATCGAAGTGCTCGAAGGCGTAAAAACTGATCAACAATTTATCGCATCCGGTGCCGCATTTTTAGCCGACGGTGACACGGTGCGTGTAGCCACCACGTCACCAACCACCGCGCAATCTGCCGCACCCGTCAAACGCTAACGCGTAATCAAGGAACTCAGCATGAATGTTTCAGCCTGGTGTATTCGTAATCCTATAGCGGCGATCATGTTTTTCGTCATGCTCTGCTTCGCGGGGGTGTTGAGTTACAACGCCATGAAGGTGCAGAATTTTCCCGACCTGGATGTGCCCACCGTCAGCGTCAGCGCCAGCTTGCCCGGCGCATCGCCTGCGCAAATGGAAACCGAAGTCGCGCGAAAAATTGAAAATTCATTGGCGACCATTCAGGGCTTGAAACATATTTTCTCCAAAGTGCAAGACGGCAGCGCGACGATTACGGCGGAATTCCGCCTGGAAAAACCGACGCAGGAAGCGGTCGATGATGTGCGCTCAGCCATCGCGCAAGTGCGCGCCGACCTGCCCGCCGATTTGCGTGATCCGGTCGTGAGTAAATTGAATTTAGCCGGCAGCCCTGTGCTGGCGTTCACCATACGTTCTGACCGGATGGATGACGAAGCATTGTCCTGGTTCGTCGATGACACTATCACCAAGGCTTTGCTCAGCGTGCGCGGCGTCGGCGCCATCAGCCGCGTCGGCGGCGTCAACCGCGAAGTACGTGTGGAGCTGGATCCGGTCAAACTGCAATCCCTCGGCGCGACGGCGACAGAGATATCGCGCCAACTCAAACAAGTGCAAGTAGATGCGGCCGGGGGCAGGGCAGATCTAGGCGGCAGCGAGCAACCGATGCGTACTTTGGCGACGGTAAAGTCTGCGCAAGAGCTGGGTCAAATTGACTTGGCCTTGAACGATGGACGCAAGCTGCGCCTCGACCAAGTGGCGAATGTCATCGATACGTTTGCCGAGCCGCGTTCGGCCGCGATGTTGAACGGCGTGCCGGTGGTCGGATTTGAAGTTACTCGCAGTAAAGGCGCGAGCGAGATCGAAGTAGGCGAGGGCGTACAAAAAGTGTTGGCCGAACTCAAGGCCAAACGCCCTGATTTGCAGATCACCGAAGCATTCGATTTTGTCACCCCAGTGGCGGAAGAATTTCATGCCTCCCTGACTTTGCTGATCGAAGGCGCGATTTTGGCGGTGTTAGTCGTGTGGTTATTTTTGCGCGATTTGCGCGCCACCTTTGTTTCCGCCGTCGCCTTGCCTTTGTCGGTGATCCCCGCGTTTATCGGCATGCACTATTTCGGCTTCACTCTCAACGTCGTTACGCTGTTAGCCTTGTCGTTGGTCATCGGCATTTTGGTCGATGACGCGATTGTCGAGGTGGAAAACATCGTGCGCCATTTGCGCATGGGCAAAACGCCTTTTCAAGCCGCGATGGAAGCCGCCGACGAAATCGGCCTGGCGGTGATCGCCACGACGTTTACTTTGATCGCCGTATTTCTGCCGACGGCTTTCATGAGCGGCATACCGGGCAAGTTTTTCAAACAGTTCGGCTGGACTGCCTGCTTTGCCATTTTAGCTTCGCTGGTCGTAGCACGCATGCTCACGCCGATGATGTCGGCGTATATCTTGAAACCGATCGTCACGCAGCACGAAGAAGGCCCGGTAATGCGATGGTATATGCGCGCTGCAGCCTGGTGTATCCGTCATCGCTGGTTAACTAGTTTAGCCGCCGGTTTGTTTTTTATCGGTTCGCTTGCGCTCATACCGTTTCTGCCTACCGGCTTTATTCCGCCCGACGACAATTCGCAGACGCAAGTGAACCTGGAGCTACCACCAGGCTCGACTTTGGCGCAAACCACCGCGACTGCTGAAACTGCGCGACTGTTGCTCAGCAAAGTGGAGCATGTCAAAAGCGTCTATACCACCATAGGCGGCGGCGCGGCGGGCAGCGATCCGTTTGCCCCCGGCGGCGCGGCAGAAACACGCAAAGCGACCCTGACGGTGTTGCTGGAAGAGCGCGGCAAGCGCCCGAAAAAACAAGGCATCGAAAATAACATACGCAAAACCCTCGAGCAGTTGCCCGGCGTGCGCACTAAAGTCGGGCTGGGCGGCTCGGGCGAAAAATATATCCTGGTGTTGACCGGCGATGACGGCCAACTGTTGTCGCAGGCGGCCGCTGCATTGGAAAAAAATTTACGCAGCATTCCCGGTATCGGCAATATTGCGTCGAGCGCCAGCCTGGTGCGGCAGGAGATTGCCGTGCGACCGGATTTTTCCCGCGCGGCGGATTTGGGCGTGACCAGCGCCAGCATTGGCGAAACGCTGCGTATCGCCACGACGGGCGATTACGATGCCGCCTTACCCAAATTAAATCTGGCGCAGCGCCAAGTTCCGGTGGTGGTCAAGCTTGCGACGGCAGGGCGGCAGGACTTAAGTGTGTTGGAGCATTTAGCCGTGCCGAGCGTGAAGCAGGGCCACGGGCCGGTAAAACTAGGGCAGGTGGCCACGCTGGAATTGTCGGGCGGGCCCGCCGTAATCGATCGATACGATAGGGCGCGCAATATCCAATTTGAGCTCGAGCTTTCCGACATAGCGTTGGGTGATCTGACCAAGGCGGTGCAGGAATTACCCGGCATCAAAAATCTCCCCCCAGGCGTGAAACAAACGGAAATCGGCGATGCCGAGGTGATGAATGAATTATTCGGCAGTTTTCTTTTGGCCATGCTAACCGGCGTGCTGTGCATCTATATCGTGCTGGTACTATTATTCAAGGCATTTTCGCACCCGGTCACCATACTCGCGGCATTGCCCTTGTCGCTCGGCGGCGCATTCATCGGATTGCTGGTAGCACAGAAAAGTTTTTCCATGCCGTCGCTGATAGGCTTGGTCATGTTAATGGGCGTCGCCACCAAAAATTCCATACTGCTGGTCGAATACGCCATCGTCGCGCGCCGCGATCATGGACTCACACGCACCGAAGCGTTGCTCGATGCCTGCCATAAACGCGCGCGACCTATTGTCATGACGACCATCGCCATGGGAGCAGGGATGTTGCCGCTCGCAATAGGCTGGGGATCCGCCGACCCTTCATTCCGCTCACCGATGGCCGTAGCGGTCATCGGCGGCTTGATCACCTCGACCTTTTTGAGTTTGCTGGTGATACCGGCGGTCTTTACCTTCGTCGATGATATCGCCCAGTTCTTTTCACGCCTATTCAAAAAACGCGGATCATCCGACCCAGTTCTGGCGCAACCCAATTCGCTTTAAGGCAGAGAGTAGGTTTCGCTAGGAAGCTCTAGCTTAGGACTTATTTGATTTAACATAATACAAATTATACGAAATAAAGCCTTAGCAAATAACGAGTTTGTTGATTGAAGATCGGACTTTAATTATATCCAATAACTATATAATTATATTTAATAAATTTTTAGTCATAAGCCTAGATTGACACCTTTTCAGCCTGTATTCTACGCCAGCGCATCACCACTAGCGACATAACTATTACTGCATGTACGGCGATAATAGCTGAACTACCAAACCAATGCGGTGGGACAAACGGCAGGAAGAAATAATATAGTGCGTTCAGCTTCAAGGCTTTGGCCAGAAACGGCAGCAATCCGTAAATCAAGGTGAGATACAAAGCTACCGTCCCCAAGACTCGTTTTGGCTTGGTGGAAAACGAGAAGTATAAAAAGACACCGACATCGCGTAAAGCAAGCAGCGGCACCACCAAGGCAGCGATACTTAACTGCGATAGCCATTCAATTTTGGATTGGGCAAGCGTTGGTGCAAACAGTCCCAGTGTTGCCCCCGTGCCTATAGCGAAAACAAAACAAAGCGCCAACGTCGATACCCATAAAGGCAATTGTTGCAGCATTCTGCGCCAATCTCCGACGCGGAATCGATGGACTACAGATTGCCAAACCGCAATCCCGTTGGGTTCGGATAATAATGCCGCGTAGGTCAAGACCACAGTGATCACTGTGCCAATCATTAGCGATTTGGCAACTGAAGCTGCACCGGTAGTTCCAATATCAAATCCGGAAAAATATACAGTCAAAATCAGTGCAAATAACGGCCAGGCCCACGGCAATGTGCGGACTTGTAGGGCGTTGGACATGACACGCCATGCGCCGAATACGGCGATCAGCGCAAAGAATATGCCGTAAGCTAACCACCAACTTTCTGCGATGAAACTATAGCCCCACCATTTTACTTCACCTTGATGGAACAGCAGTCTGCTAGGAAAAATAAACCAGATGATAAATACTATCAACCAAGCTGACCGTGCGCGCTGAGATATTCGCGTCTCGTTTCGGCTGGTGTGCAAACTGAAAGCTAGTGTGGCCGCATGTATCAATATCGCCAAGGCTATATACGTCAACGCCCCAGCAAGGACCGAATAGAATTTGCCATTAAGTGTTTCCAATACGAGCACAACCAGCAGGCACAGTATGCCGCCATACCAGTTAAACGCTGTCGCGCCAAAAAGTTTTCCCCACAGCATGGTCCAAGGTTGCAAGGCGCTCATGCGTTGCTGATCCCAGGTTTTGTCGCGCAACTCATCGGCTATAGAAGCGCTGACGTTAACAGACCCCCATAGCAGCACTAGGCCGACAAATAACGCAAGACCGGTATTGACCAGTGCAATCGGTTTATCAATCAAGATGACTATGAGAAACACTAAGCCCAATATGACCGGCATAGCAATCAAGCGGTGCGCAGAAAATTGCAACCACAGATTACGTTTGAATTCAGGATTTGTCATGATCTGGCACCTGTATATGACTCAATCGAACGTAGGTAGGATTGCTGTAAATTTTCTTTTTGTTCAGTAAAGTTCGTTACTTGCAACCCGTTTGAGATCAGTGCTGCGAGCAAGGCTGATAGGGCTAATTCGTCACCGGAAAAATCAAATTCCGCGTCAGCCTCATTAACAACACTTTTCGACACCATACTGCTCGCAGATAACTGATGTAATAATTGATTGCTAGGTCGCGCGAGTTTGACATGCATGCGGCGGCGCGGGACCTCATCGCTCCCCTGCCCTAACGCGCGATGTTCCAATAAGCGGCCCTCACGCAGGGAGAGTATATGCGAAGAGTATTCATCAAGCTCGGATAGGATGTGTGAAGAGACCAGGATAGTCATACCTTCTGCATTTAATTGGCGAAATAATTTCGCCAGCTCATGTCTCGCTTCAGGGTCTAATCCGGAAGCCGGCTCATCAAGTAACAACACTTGGGGCGAATGAATAATAGCTTGTCCAATCGCGACACGTTGACGAAGTCCGCGCGATAAATTGCCGCAGGATTCGTTCAAGCGTTCTGCCAGACCCAGTTGCTGCGCCGTCGCCATGACCGCATGCTGAATCGCGGCAGCCGGTAACCCCTGTGCCGCTGCTGCATACTCGAAGCATTGGGCTACGTTGAGATCTTGATACAAACCGAAGAAATCAGACAAGTATCCCATCTTACGATGGACTTCGCGCGGCTTGTCGACGACATCCATACCTGCAACATTAATGCCGCCAGACAGCGGCGTCTCAAGTCCGGCGATACAACGCATCAGTGTTGTTTTGCCCGCACCATTCGAACCGACCAATGCAGTAACGCTTCCTTGTTCGATAGTAAAGCTGACTTGATTGAGCGCGCGACGACCTGGGTAATCGAAAGTGAGATCAGAGATTTTTATCATAAGCGCTAATGTTAATAATATTAACTATTTGATTATATTAAATAATTTATTGAAATTATTTGTCGTTTGCTGCGCGATTTCTTCCACCCTTACGCCACGTAATTTAGCGATTTCTTCCGCGACGTGTTTGACGTAGCCCGGTTGATTCAGCTTGCCGCGAAACGGCACGGGCGCTAGGTATGGCGAATCGGTTTCGATCAACAAGCGATCCAGTGGCACCTTTTGCGCGACTTCTTTGATCTGGACGGCGTTCTTAAAAGTCACAATGCCGGAAATGGAAATATAGAAATTCATCGCCATGGCTTGCTCGGCGACGTCCAGGGTTTCGGTGAAGCAATGCATGACGCCGCCGATGTCGGCCGCGTTTTCTTCGCGCATGATTTTGAGTGTGTCTTCGGCGGCAGATCTAGTATGGATGATGAGTGGTTTACGTGTTTTGATGGCCGCGCGGATATGGGTGCGGAAACGCTCGCGTTGCCATTCGAGATCGCCGATGAGTCGATAATAATCGAGGCCGGTTTCGCCGATGCCGATAATTTTCGGGTGGTTGGCGAGTTGCACTAAGCGCGCGACGTCGGGCTCATCAATGTCTTCGTAATCGGGGTGCACGCCGACGGTGGCATACACATTGTTATGCGTCTCGGCTAACTTCAATACGCGTGGAAAATCTTCCAGGTTGACGCTGATGCACAGGCATTGGTCCACTTGGTTTTCGCGCATTTTTTCCAACACGCCGTCGATGTTAGCGGCGAGTTCGGGGAAATCTATGTGGCAATGCGAGTCAATAAACATGATTCTTTCAGCGAAAACAGGCGGAGTAAGCCATCAATAATTGTTCCAGAAAAAGTCGCGCGTTGAGCGGATGGTTAGCAAAACGCTTGGCTGATTTAAGTGCGGTTTCCCATTCCAGTAATTTTTGCGCCGAGAGATTTTGCGCCAGCTTGGTCAGCGCGTCAGCGTAATCTGCATTGTAGCGAACTTGCGCACCGCTTTTTAGCGCGAGCAAATCGTAACACCACGTTTGCATCCAATTGACCGGTTGCACCAGCGCTTGTTTTTGTTGGCCTTCTGCCAACATCATGAACGGCGTTGATTTTCCCTGCGCCAGGCCTTGCAGCCATTCGCGTCGGCTCGCTTGATATTCGCCGTCGGCGAGTTTGAGCGCGGCAAGTGGGGCGTCGCCCGATTGCGCTAAGAGCGAATCGGCTTCTTCGATGCCCTGCTCTATTAACCATTGCTGCGATACTTTTTTTTCCGGCATCGGCATTTCTACACGGCGGCAGCGACTGATGACCGTGGGTAATAAACGACGTGGTTCGCTCGTCACTAATAAAAAGCGCGTGTTGGCGCGTGGCTCTTCCAGCATTTTCAGAATCGCGTTGGCAGCGTTGGCGTTCATCGCTTCAGCCGGGTTGAGCATGATGACGCGATAGCCGTCACGATGGGTGCTGATGCTGACAAAATCTTCCAGCTCGCGTATTTGCGCGATGGAGATTTGGCTACTGGCTTTTTTATCTGGCTTGTCGCTGGTCTTGCTGTCGTCGCCCTCCGCCTCAACGGATTCTTCTTGCAGCGACGCTGGTTCGACTAAGCGGAAATCCGGGTGATTCCCTTGTGAAAACCAATGGCAGGCTTCGCAACTGCCGCAAGCTTGATGATTTTTTGCATCGAGATTTTCGCACAACAAAGTTTGCGCCAATATGTAAGCAAAATCGCGCTTACCAATGCCATTGCGCCCTTGAATCAATAGCGCATGATGATTGAGCCCGCCTTCTTGCCAGAGTTTTTTCCACAACGGTTTTTGCCAGGAATAAAGACTCATACGCCGAGCTCAGCCAGCGCCGATGACAATTGGTCGTTGACATCTTTGATGGAAAGCGTGGAATTGATCAAGCGAAAGCGTGATGGCGCTGCCTCTGCGCGCTGCAAATACGCATCACGCACGCGGGTGAAAAATGCATCACGTTCCTGTTCAAACCGGTCGGGGTTCGGCGTGTTGCGATTCAAGCGATCGCGCGCGACGCTAACGGGAACGTCAAACAAGAAAGTGAGATCGGGTTGCAAACTGCCCTGCACCCACTCTTCCAGCGCGCGCAGTTTATCCAGCCCGACGCCCCTGCCCCCGCCTTGATAGGCGAAGCTGGCGTCGGTAAAACGGTCAGACACAACCCAATCGCCGCGATCTAAAGCAGGTTGAATAATTTGATGAAGGTGTTCGCGCCGCGCGGTAAACATCAACAGCGTTTCCGTTTCGGCGTGCATCGGATGATGCAGTAATAGTTCACGCAATTTTTCACCCAGCGGAGTGCCGCCGGGCTCGCGCGTTACTACGACATTTTTACCGGCGCTGCGAATACGCTCAGCAATCCAGCCAATATGCGTACTTTTGCCCGCGCCGTCTATGCCTTCAAAGGTGATAAATTTTCCACTCATTTTTCTGTTGCCCGATATTTCGCTACAGCTGAATTATGCTCTTGTAAGGTGCTGGAGAAAATATGGCTGCCGTCGGCTTTCGGGCTGGCGACAAAATAAATCGCCTTCGATGTGTCAGGCTGCATCACTGCGTCAATTGCCGCGCGACTCGGCATCGCAATCGGTGTCGGCGTGAGCCCTGCGCGGGTGTAAGTGTTATACGGCGTGTCGTTATCCAGATCGCTGCGATAAATTTTGCCGCGATATTTGCTGCCGAGTCCGTAAATAATCGTCGGGTCGGTTTGTAACCGCATGCCGATGCGTAAGCGATTGGTGAACACCGCCGCAATCGCTGGGCGCTCCGACTTCAGCCCGGTTTCTTTTTCCACGATCGACGCCATGATCAACGCTTCATAGGGTGTTTTGTAAGGGAGATTCTGCGCGCGTTTATCCCAGGCATCTTTAAGATGTTTTTGCATGGTTTGATAGGCGCGCTTGAGCAGCGCAACGTCGCTCATGCCTTTGCTGAATTGATACGTGTCGGGCATGAATAAGCCTTCAGGATGCGCTTCTGTCGCGCCGACCAGCTTCAGTACTTCTGCATCTGACAAATCTTTGGTTTCGTGTTTCAGGTCTTCGTTGTCGTCGAGGCGCTTGCGCATTTGCGCGAAGGTATGGCCTTCGATGAAGGTAATTTCCATTTGTGTCACGTCACCGCTGGTGATTTTTTCCAGCAACTCAATAGGCGTAAGCGGTTTATCGATAACATAGGTGCCAGCTTTGAGCTTGCCCGATTTGCCCATGATGCGCGCGAGCAGTTCAAACGAAATCGAATCTTTCAACAAGCCCGCTTGTTTCCATTGCGCCGCCGCGCTGCGAAAGTTGGTGCCGTTTTTCAAACGAAATTCATACGGGGTGGTTGGCAACGGTAATACTTTGCCGCTGTAATGCCACAACCACGCGCCTGCACCAATCAGCGCGACGACAAAAAATAAAAGCAGATATTTGATTAAGCGAAGCATGAATGATCGATAAAATAGCTTAAAAAGTTTAATTTAATCAAATAGTTACTGACGTTCCCTATTTGATGATTTTTTCGACTTCATGCAGAATGGATTCGGGCGAATCCAATTGGTAAAACTAAATTTTGCGAAACACCAAGGTCGCATTAGTGCCGCCGAAACCGAATGAGTTCGACATGACGACACCTATTTTCATATCACGCGCTTTGTTCGGCACGTAATCCAGATCGCATTGCGGATCTTGATCGTGCAGGTTAATCGTTGGTGGTGCGACTTGGTGTTGTAGCGCCAGCACGGAAAATACCGCTTCGATGCCGCCTGCTGCGCCGAGCAAATGGCCGGTCATCGATTTGCTCGAACTGATGGCGACTTTTTTTGCATGCTCGCCGAGCGCGCGTTTAATCGCGACGGTTTCGGCTATGTCGCCTAGCGGCGTCGAGGTGCCATGCGCGTTGATGTAATCAATTTCATTGGCATTCACACCGCCATTTTTCAGTGCCAGCGTCATGCTGCGCGCCGCGCCCGAGCCGTCTTCTAATGGCGCTGTGATATGGTGCGCATCAGCGCTCATGCCGAAGCCGGCAAATTCGCAATAAATTTTTGCGCCGCGTGCTTTGGCGTGTTCGTATTCTTCCAGCACCAATACACCGGCACCCTCGCCCATGACAAAACCGTCACGACCTTTATCCCACGGACGACTGGCTGCGGCGGGATCATCGTTGCTGGTTGAAAGTGCGCGTGAGGCGCAGAAGCCACCGATCGCTAATGGCGATACAGTCGCTTCGGCGCCACCGGCGACCATCACATCGGCATCGCCGTATTCGATCATGCGCGCGGATTCGCCAATGCTGTGGTTACCCGTCGCACAAGCGCTGACCATCGCGACGTTCGGGCCTTTGAGACCGAAGATCATCGACACGTGGCCAGAGATTAAATTGATTATGCTGCCGGCGATAAAAAACGGTGAGATTTTTTTCCAGCCGCCTTCGAGCATGGCGTTGTGCGTGTCTTCGATCATCGGCAAACCGCCGATGCCCGAACCCACATTCACGCCTATGCGCTCCGCGTTTTGTTCGGTCACGACGATTCCGGAATCTCTGAACGCCTGCATACTCGCTGCAATGCCGTAGTGAATAAAGATGTCGGAGCGACGCGCTTCCTTGGGCGATATATACGTGCCGACATCGAAATCCTTTACTTCACCGGCGATTTGCGATGGCAAGTTGGAAGGGTCGAAGCGCGTAATGCGGGTGATGCCGGACTTACCCGCGCTGAGGTTCGCCCATGCGTCAGCAACGGTGTTGCCTACAGGGCAGACAATACCGATGCCGGTGACGACAACTCTACGTTTGGTCAAAGCGGAGATTCCTGATTAAAAAAATAGATCAGGCTTTTTTCAGATGAGCGTTGACGTAATCAACTGCCAATTGCACGGTGGTGATTTTTTCTGCTTGCTCGTCGGGGATTTCGCACTCGAATTCTTCTTCCAGCGCCATCACCAATTCGACGGTGTCGAGCGAATCGGCGCCCAGGTCATCGACAAAGGATGAGGTATTTTTGACTTCAGCTTCGTTTACGCCCAGTTGTTCGGCGACGATTTTCTTAACGCGTTGTTCAATATTTTCCATGACTAACCTTTCCTCGTTGAGGGTAAAAAACCCAATTCACACAAACTGCATTTTAACAAAATTCAAACATTGTCACAGCATAAATCTACTATGCCATATACATACCGCCGTTGACATGTAAAGTGGTGCCGGTTATGTAACCCGCGCCGGGCGAAGCCAGAAAAACTACCGCAGCGGCGATGTCTTCCACCTGGCCTAATTTGCCCAAGGGAATATTCGCCAATAAAGCCTGTTGTTGTTCTTGCGTTAATGCGCGCGTCATATCGGTATCGATAAATCCGGGCGCGACGCAATTGACGGTGATGCCGCGGCTGCCGATTTCCTGCGCCAGCGCTTTGGAAAAACCGATCATGCCGGCTTTTGCTGCAGCGTAATTAGTTTGGCCCGGGTTACCGGCAACCCCGACCACCGAAGTAATGTTGATAATGCGGCCTTGGCGCGCTTTCATCATGCCGCGCATGACCGCTTTGGATA
>JAYVJD010000403.1:0-2282 GCA_043769625.1 Pseudomonadota bacterium
CGGCCGGATTACACCGCTTACGCGATTATCGACTCGGTGGTCGATCGCTATTTTGATGTCATCGATCATATCGGTAACAAAATTGAAACGCTGGAAAACGAATTGGTCAGCAATCCGACGCCGCATATTTTGCGCGATATACACGCGCTCCGGCGCGAGCTGATTTTCGTCCGCAAGGCCGTCTGGCCGTTGCGCGAAGTGATTGCCTCGCTGCAACGCTCCGATTCAAATTTAATCCACGACAGCACCAGTTTATATTTTCGCGATTTGTATGATCACGTCATCCGTATTACCGATAGCATCGACACTTATCGCGATATGTTATCCAGCATGCAAGATGTGTATCTTTCCAGTATCAGCAATCGCACCAACGAAGTGATGAAAGTGTTGACGCTGTTCTCCAGCATTTTTCTGCCGCTGACGTTTATCACCGGTTTGTTCGGCATGAACTTTCATAATTTTCCTGAGCTCGACTGGCAATACGGCTTTCAGGGAACGGTGGTATTTCTGGTCGTTGTCGGCGTTGCCATGCTGTGGTTTTTTAAGCGAAAAAAGTGGATTTAAATCAATAAGTTACATAATGCTCTGCGCGCGATGTGCGAGTGGTAAAATAGACATCAAATTTGTTTCGGGGGAGTAGCAGTAAATGAAAGTTTTTGGTATCGCAGGATATTCCGGTAGCGGTAAAACCACGCTGATGGAAAACTTGATTCCGCAGTTCGTCATGGAAGGCTTAAAAGTTTCCGTCATCAAACACGCGCATCATAATTTTGACGTTGATCGGCCAGGCAAAGATTCTTATCGCCATCGCGAAGCGGGGGCGAGCGAAGTATTGGTCACGTCGGACAAACGCTGGGTGTTGATGCACGAATTGCGCAACGAAGCGGAGCCGACATTGGAGCAATTGCTGACACGTTTTTCCGCTTGCGATTTAGTCTTGGTCGAGGGTTTTAAAACCGAACCGATTCCGAAATTGGAAGTGCATCGCATCGCCAACGCCAAGCCGCCGCTTTACCCGCGAGACAAAAGTGTTGTCGCCATCGCCTGCGACGAGCCCTTGGTCACGCGCCTGCCGCAATTCAATTTGAACGACGCGGAAGCCATCGCAAAATTCATTATGTGCTACTTAAATTTGACTGCCGCGCCTGCCAGGCAAGCCGGAGCAGGGCATGATTAATTTAAAATATTTCGCTTCGCTGAAAGAAGAGCTCGGCGTCACGCATGAGATAATAGAAGTGCCTTCTCCCTCGGCAAATGTCCTGTCTGTGCTGCACGCATTGCAAGCGCGCGGCGGTAAATGGCAGGCGAATCTGGTGAGCGACGGCAAACTTAAATTTGCCGTGAATCACATCATGGTCAGCGCCGACGCACCCGTGTGCGATGGCGACGAAGTGGCATTTTTCCCGCCTGTCACGGGTGGCTAGGGTGAGCGTCAAAGTACAACACGAAGACTTTGATCTTGGCGCGGAAATTTCTGCTCTGCGAAAAAATAATCCTAAAGTCGGCGCCGTCGCCAGTTTTATCGGCGTAGTGCGCGACATGAACGACGGCGACAGCGTGGCCGACATGACGCTGGAACATTACCCCGGCATGACCGAAAAAGCGCTGGAAGACATTGAGGCGCAAGCCACATCGCGTTGGGATATTTTCGACACGCGAATTATTCATCGCATCGGCACCCTCAAACCGACGGATCAAATCGTCATGGTGGCCGTTAGCGGTGCGCATCGCGGTGAAGCCTTCGCCGCATGCGAATTCATCATGGACTATCTCAAGACCGCTGCGCCATTCTGGAAAAAAGAATCCACGCCGCAAGGTGCGCGCTGGGTGGACGCACGTGTGAGCGATGAAGCGGCGATGGCGCGTTGGAAATCCGACGCTAAATAATAATAATGCATTGATTAAATTGAGAAATTTAGCATTCCTCATTGCGTTTGTTTGGCTTGTGTCAGGCTGTGCAAGCACGCGCGCGACGGAGTCGGTGGTGCGCTATTCGGTGCAAGGAAAGTACGCCGATGTGCACGAAGAAATCGTGCAGGCCATTACCAATCGCGGCATGGTGATCAGCGCCACATCGCACATCGCCGACATGCTCAATAGAACCGGCAAAGATGTCGGCTCGGATAAGAAAATATATGCGCATGCGCAAGTGGTGTTGTTCTGCAGCGCGCTCATCTCGCGCAAGGCAATGGAAGCGGATGCGCATAACACGGTGTTTTGCCCGTATGCCATCGCCGTGTACGAATTACACAACGAGCCGGGAAAGATTTTTGTCAGCTACC
>JAYVJD010000404.1:0-2277 GCA_043769625.1 Pseudomonadota bacterium
ATTTATGACGACGACTACATTTTGCAGGAAGGCGAAAAGGCCGGCATGTTGCCCGAGTCGCTGAAAAAAGAAAAGGAAATCGGCCAGCTACAGCGGGATAATTTTCGTCGCGCGCTGCAAGGCGGCGCACGCATGGCTTACGGCACCGACGCAGGTGTTTATCCGCATGGCGATAACGCCAAACAGTTTTTTTATATGATGAAATACGGCATGACGTCGATGCAAGCGATTCAATCAGCGACGGTTCATGCGGCCGATTTGATGGGCTGGAAAAATAATATTGGATCGATCAGTGTCGGTTCGTTTGCCGACATCATCGCGGTGGACGGCGACGCGGCAAGCGACGCGACGGAATTGACGAAAATGAAATTTGTGATGAAGGGCGGGCAGGTGATTCGGCGCTAACGAATCACCTGTTGGTAATTAAAACGGTAACGTCGCGTCCGGTTTCGCCGCGAGCAATACGCGGCGGAAATCATTTTGAATGCGCGCGAGTGCGGCTTCGTTGTCGGCCTCGAAACGCAAGACGATAACCGGTGTGGTGTTAGACGAACGCGCGAGGCCGAAGCCGTCGGCATACTCGACCCGAAGACCATCGATGGTAATGATTTCTTGGTGATTAGTGAATTGCGCTTCTTTTTGTAACTTATTGATTATATTGAAGTTTTCGCCTTCTTCTAATTTGATTTGCAGTTCCGGCGTCGAGACGGCATCGGGCAAACCATGCAAGGTCGCGTTGATGTCTTTCACGCCGCTTAAAATTTCTAACAGCCGCGCGCCTGAGTAAAGACCGTCGTCGAAACCATACCAACGTTCTTTGAAAAACACGTGGCCGCTCATTTCGCCCGCGAGCGCCGCGCCGGTTTGTTTCATTTTTGATTTGACTAATGAGTGGCCGGTTTTCCACATCGTGGCTTTGCCGCCGTGTTTTTCAATCCACGGTTTTAAGTTACGCGTGCATTTCACGTCATAAATAATTTCCGCGCCGGCGTTGCGCGACAACACGTCGGCGGCGAACAACATCAATTGGCGATCGGGATAAATGATGCGACCGTCTTTGGTCACGACACCCAGCCGGTCGCCGTCGCCGTCGAAGGCGAGGCCGATTTCGGCGTCGCTTGTTTTCAGCGCATGAATCACGTCTTGTAAATTTTCCGGCTGCGATGGGTCGGGATGATGATTGGGAAAATTGCCATCGACGTCGCAGAATAGCGGTATCACTTCACAGCCGAGGCGACGATAAAGTTCGGGCGCAAAGGCGCCAGGCGAGCCGTTGCCGCAATCGACGATAATTTTCATTTTGCGTTTCAGCTTTACATCGGATGTGATGCGGTTGAGATAATCTTCGCCGATATCTTTTTGCGTATAGCTTCCCGCGCCGTGTGCGAGGTTATTGGTCTCCACGCGTTGGCGCAAAGATTGGATCGTGTCGCCGGCCAATGTTTCGCCAGCGAGAACCATTTTCAAACCGTTGTAATCCGGCGGGTTGTGCGAGCCGGTGACCATCACGCAGGAGTTCGCGTTAAGGTGATACGCGCCGAAATACACAATCGGCGTCGCCACCATGCCGATGTCGATGACGTTGATGCCACTTTTTTGAATGCCGCGCGCTAGAGCTGCGGATAAATCCGGGCCGGATAATCGCCCATCGCGACCGATTACCATCGTGGTCTGTTTGCGCGCGACGGCTTCCGAGCCGAGTGCGTGGCCGATGGCCTCGACGACTTCCGGCGTGAGCGATTTACCGACGATGCCGCGAATGTCATAAGCTTTAAAAATTTCTTTAGGGAGCGAGGTCATGGTTTATTTTTCAGGCAAGATGGTGATGAACGTATTATACCGACGATGCACAGGGCCAAGCTAGTTTTCAGTCGGCGTGCGAATCGAAAAAGGCCAGTAGTCTTTGCGGAAGCCAAAACAAATTACCGGGAAAGCCACCGCTGACAAATCCGACGTGGCCGCCGCATGCAGGGAATTCGCTGGTAACGGAAGCAGAAATTTCATCGGCATTGGGCAAAGCTGATTCCGGCATAAAGGGATCGTTGCGCGCGTTAAGCAAGTAGGTCGGCACGCAAATATGTTTGAGCAGCGGTTTGCTGCTGGCCCGCGTCCAGTAATCGTCGGTGTCTTTATAGCCGTGCAAAGGCGCAGTCACGATGTCGTCGAATTCGCGCAGATTACGCGCGCGTTGCATCGCTTCGCCATCGAATAGTTGTGGATGTTGGACCAGCTTTAAGAGCGATTTACGTTTCAGCGTCGAGAGAAAATGGCGCGTGT
>JAYVJD010000405.1:0-2275 GCA_043769625.1 Pseudomonadota bacterium
CGGCTAAATCGGTAGGACGCAAAAAAATTCTGCAAAGTCTGGCAGAGTTACCGCACACGCTAATTTTTTACGAAGCGCCGCATCGCATTATTGAATGCACACAAGACTGCCTCGCGGTATTTGGCGGCGCGCGAAAAATAACCTTCGCGCGTGAGCTAACCAAATTATTTGAGCAAATTCATACCTGCCCGCTTGCCGACGCGCAGGCTTGGCTCGAAGCGGATCTGAACCATCAACGCGGCGAGTTTGTCGTATTGGTGGAGGGAGCGCCGGCGCAGCCTGATGATTCGGCGGAGAGTGAACGCGTGTTGCGTTTATTGTTAGCGGAATTGCCGCTCAAGCAAGCTTCGGCCTTGACGGCGCAAATCACCGGCGCAAAACGCAACGCTTTATACGAACTCGCATTAAAACTGAAAGATGAAAAAACGGATGTCTGATTCATTACAAAAATTTATTTTCGAAAACACACCGATTCGCGGCAGCATCGTACAACTCGGCGCGACCTGGCAAGCGGTGCTCGAGCGGCACGAATATCCGCTGCCGATCAAAAATATTCTCGGCGAATTGATGGCATCGGCCGCGTTGCTGGCGACGACGCTGAAGTTCGACGGCAGTTTGATTATGCAAATTCAGGGTGACGGCGCGGTGAAGTTATTGGTGGTCGAATGCAACTCTGACCTCACGCTACGCGCGATGGCGCAATGGGACGACGCCTCGCTCGATGGCCTTGCTACATTTCGTCAGCTCACCGGCGACGGACGCTTTGTGATCACGCTTGATCCGAAAGATAGCCAGCAAACCTATCAGGGCATCGTCGAGCTCACCGGCGAAACGGTCGCGGAAACCTTACAACATTATATGCAAACCTCCGAGCAACTCGCGACGCGCTTGTGGCTAACGACGAAAAATAATCAGGCGGCCGGATTGCTATTGCAAAAACTGCCCGGCGAAGCGGAGACGGATATCGATGCATGGGATCGCGCGGTGCAGTTTGCCGCCACGGTGAAAGCAGAGGAGTTGTTATTGCCGCCAGAAGAAATTCTACATCGCTTGTATCATGAAGAAGATGTGCGCTTGTTCGAACCCGTAGCGGTGAGTTTTCGTTGCACTTGCTCACGCGAGCGAGTCATCGGTATGCTACGCATGATCGGACACGACGAAGTCAACGCGACCTTGGCGCAAGAAGGCAAAGTGGAAGTCACCTGCCAATTTTGTAATCGGCAATATCGGTTTGATGCGGTCGATGCTGAACAATTATTTGCCAGCGATACGATCGCGCCTGCACCACCGATTAAACACTAAATATTTTAATATAATCAACTACTTATGATAATAATAACACGGCCAGACGATTGGCATTTACATCTGCGCGACGGCGCGTTAATGCAGGATGTGCTGCCCGATACGGCGCGTCGTTTTGGCCGCGCCATCATCATGCCGAATCTCAAACCGCCGATTACCACGGTGGATGCAGCAGCGGCCTACCGCACGCGCATCGTCGAGGCGATTCCGCGTGGCATGCAGTTTGAACCGCTGATGGTTTTATATTTGACCGACAACATGTCGCCGAATGAAATCGCTAAAGCCAAAGCCAGCGGCTTTATTCACGCAGTGAAATATTATCCGGCCGGCGCGACGACCAATTCTGACTCCGGCGTCACCTCGATTGAAAAGACCTACGCCGTATTAGAAGCAATGCAACAACACGGCATGCCGCTGTTGCTGCACGGCGAAGTGACCGATGCGAATGTCGATGTATTCGACCGCGAGAAAGTTTTTATCGAAACCATCCTCGTGCCGCTGGTGAAAAAATTCCCCGCGTTAAAAATTGTGCTGGAACATATTACCACTTCGCATGCGGCAGATTTTGTTCTCGCCTCCGGGAAAAATATCGCCGCGACGATTACCGCGCATCACTTATTACTCAACCGCAACGCGATTTTTCAGGGCGGGATACGTCCGCATAATTATTGTTTGCCGATTCTCAAGCGCGAAAGCCATCGCCTCGCCTTGGTCAAAGCCGCGACCAGCGGCAACGCGAAATTTTTTCTCGGCACCGATAGCGCGCCGCACGCCAAACACACCAAAGAAACTGCCTGCGGCTGCGCCGGGCTTTACACCTCGCACGCGGGCATCGAGTTGTACGCAGAAGCTTTTGACGACGCCAGCGCGCTCGACAAACTCGAAGGCTTCGCCAGTTTTTTCGGCGCGGATTTTTACCAACTGCCGCGCAACGCAGAAAAAATTACGCTGGAAAAAACCAGCTGGAATGTGC
>JAYVJD010000406.1:0-2270 GCA_043769625.1 Pseudomonadota bacterium
CCTGACCAAAACGGCAGCGCCATATCGAAGTTCGGATCAGCACTGGTGAAAGGTTCGAGTGTCTCAGCGCGGTCGTAGGCGCGGATCAGTCGAGAGGCGACTCCGTCGATATCGGCCATGGCCAAGTTTCGCTATAGAAATTGCGCTTGGTAGGTTGCCTCATCGAAACCGATTAAGAAATCCGATCCACTTTCAATAACGGGTCGTTTAATTGCACTGGGGTAAGTAACCATTATCGCAATGGCGCCGAGCTCGGAATCAGCGCTACTTTGTTCGCTCGCGGTGAGCTTCTTCCAAGTCGTGCCGCGCCGATTTAATACCACGTTCACGCCAAGCGCGTGACACCAGCGCGCGATCTCGTCTGCGTTCGGCGACGTCGTTTTGAAGTCAATAAATTCGTACGCTATCTCGTGTAGATCGAGCCAAGCCCGCGCCTTTTTCACCGTATCGCAGTTCTTGATTCCATACATCTTCATGGTCGTAGCAAAAAAGCCATTTAGTTTTGCATGCTCAGCCGCAGAGAATTCAGAAAGGACAAGATGACGATTACTTCTCCCGCTGCAAAACGGCGACACCGGTTGCGGTGATTTGAACAAGCAGCCATCCTTCGGCGCCAAGTTGATTCAACAATAGTTCCAGTTGCTGCGCATTTGAAACGCTCACTTTTTTTAGTTGTATCGCTTTGTATTCGTAAGTAGTGGCGGCTTGTGCGATTGAACTGGTGGTCGCTGCGAATGCAGTGGCTAGAATTGCGGCGAACAAAAAACGTCGACCGGTATTCATGTTGACTCTCCTTTTGGCGGATGAATGCGACGCAGTCGCGCATTACCGGCAAATTATTAAGTGAGCGACGCCGACGCGTCAACGAATTTTTTTCTCATTCTTCACTAAAACCTTAGAAAAATCCTACTTACGCTTTTCCATAAACGCCGTGAACGCTTCCTTTGCGGCCGGTTCTTGCAGCATGCGTGCGAAGCTGACGCCTTCATCGGCCATTTGTTGCGCGACGTTCGCCGCTTGGCCTTTCTTCATCAGCCGCTTAATTTCCAGCAACGAGCTCATCGGTTTGGTCGCGAGTTTGCGCGCTTGCGCTTGTGCCATCGCATTCGCTTCAGCGGCGGGAACGACGCGGTTCACGAGGCCCATCGCCAGCGCCGCATCTGCTTTGAAGGGTTCGCCCAGCAATAGCACTTCCGCGGCGCGGTGGTAGCCGAACATTTGCGGCGCAAGCAGGCTGGACGCGGCTTCCGGGCATAATCCGAGGTTGGCAAAGGGTAACGAAAACGCGGCATTGTCACCCGCGTAAACCAATTCGCAGTGCAGCAGCAAGGTGGTGCCGACGCCAACCGCAACGCCGCAAACGGCGGCGACCAGCGGCTTGGGAAAAGTCGAAATCGTTTTCAGGAAACGGTAAACGGGCGCGTCCCCCGCGGTCGGCGGATGATTCAGGAAATCGCCGATGTCGTTGCCCGCGCAGAAAAAAGTTTCCTGCCCTTGGAACACGATGACGCGAATGTCCGTGTCATCCGCTGCAGATTGCAACGCGTCGGCCATCGCCGTATACATCGCCGACGTAATCGCATTTTTCTTTTCCACGCGATTCAGCGTGATGGTCATCACACCCGCATCGCTGCTGGTCAGTATGTCGCTCATTGCAAAGCCTCCTTAACAAATTCAATGCGGTCTTGGCCCCAAAACATGTGCTCGCCGACAAAAAAAAGTCGGTGCGCCGAATACGCCGCGTTCGACCGCGATTTGCGTTGCGGCCTTAAGTGCATCTTTGGTGTTTTGATCGTTGCTCAACGATAACAATGCCTGCGCGTCGAAGCCCGCTTGCTGCAGCGCTTTGCCGATGACCGCGGGATCGTTCATATTGAGCGAATCGACCCAGATCGCGTTGAACAAAGCGCGGCAATAATCCATAAAGCGCGCCTCATTCGTCATCTGCAAACCGATGGCGCCGCGCATCAACATCAGCGTGTTGATGGGGAAATGCGGATTGTGGTTGAGTGGCACGCCGTAGCGTTTCGCGTGGCGCGCGAAGTCCACGAAGGTATATTTGCCTTTCGCGGGAATGGTGACCGGCGAATGATTGCCGGTAGCCTGGAACACGCCGCCGAGTAGCATCGGTTTAAACACCGTCGTCGCCCCGGTGGCCGATTCGATGGCGGGAATTTGCGTCCATGCGAGATAAGAAGCTGGACTGCCGAAGTCGAACCAGAATTCAAAACTTCTCATTAGAATTTCTCCATGTAGGGGCGCAGGTCCAG
>JAYVJD010000407.1:0-2269 GCA_043769625.1 Pseudomonadota bacterium
GCTCTGGAACGGTGTCGCCAAGGAGCGTCGCACAGCTGTGTCACATCTCGTCGGTACGAACAAACGAATGATATATATATATATTTTTATTTTTTCAAAACGCGTTCAAAAAAATAATTTAAAAACTTTGTGTTATCGATTCATATTTGGTCGCTTTTTCTCAAGTCGATTGCGACGTTTTGAACGCGAAGCAAGCAGCACAGCGATTGGCCAAGTGCAGCGTGACAGAGTTGATCAACGACGCAGTTGCTGGCGTGGTTGCGTCGCAGCCGACGTTGAACCGCCGCCAAGCCGTCGACGTCGTCATGCGCGACCTGCTGTCGCGCGAAGCGACGGCCAAGCTCTACGCCGAACGACGTTGGGCTATGATCAGCGCACGTTTTGTTTGTCTTCTTTTATTTGACTGTCTTTCACGAAACGGAAATGGCAATTGCCAATGTAATTTGTTTTGTTTTGTTTTGTTTTGTTTGTTATTCATGTTGATATTTTTTTTTCTTTTATGATTAATACTTGCACTGTGTCGTCGCATGAATAGGTACAATGTGGCCGTCTCTTGAGCGCTCTGCGCTTATCCATTGTGCTGCTCGGCAACCGCAAGCGGCGCTATCGCTACGCGATCGTGCGCTTATTGCACGACACGATGTGTTCGATGACAGCTGGTTAGTTGTTTCGTTGTAATGAATTATATATTGTTATATATAATCGTGCATGTTTTTTCTTTCTTTCTTCTTTTGGTATTGTAGGTCCGACTTTATTGCATCGCACATTGGTTCGCACGAATGGCAAGACCATTGCGGCCGATCTGTTCGTCGAGTTGACGCGATTGCCGCTCTCAAGCGTCTCGTCGGCCAACAGCGCGGCGTCATCGACCGCAATCGTTTGTGCGAGTTGGCGTCCTCAGCTGGCTTCATTGAGTCGCTCTGGTCGGTCGGCGTCTGGCATCGCTACGCTTGTCGGGCCGCGCACAATTGGTCACCACGATGACATTGCGGTCACCAAAGTCGTTGCCATCGCTGCTACGGCAGCATAGTTGATCAAGACGCACGTCATTCACGTTTACAGCGCGACGACGTCATCGTCGGCCTCGGACTGGTTCACCAAGGCGCCGAAAGGCTTCGAGACGTCCGACAGCGCTCTCGACGACGCGCAAAGATATGTCTACGAGCAGCAACGGCACTATCGTCGCGTTCTTGATCCCGCCGCTGATGCGGTCGATGACGACGCCAATGGCGCCGCCGCTGACGATGACAACGATGATGATGACGAAGACGACGATGACGATCAGACGTCGTCGCGCGATCCGATCGAGCTGCGTGCCGAAAACGACAACGACAATGATGACGACGACGACGACAACAACGACAACAACGATTTTGATGACGATATGCTTCAGTGAACTTTTTGTTTGTTCAAATAATTTAAATACAAATTTCATTCACATTATGTTCAAAATTTATTTATCGTCTACATCTTCATCATCATCAATGACATTGTATTGTCTTCGTTCGACGCGACCACTCGAGCGCGTCGACTGCGACGCCTCCGCTGCGACGGCCGCTGCGACTGCGAGTCCGTCGTCGTCGTCGTCGTCGTCGGCGGCGGCGGTGCACATTCGGGACAACTCCAATCGACGTCGGACTTTGTGAGTTGTGCGGCATGCGCACGTGGCGTGCGTTTACACATTTGACGTGCCACCCACCACTGGTCGCAGTCGGTGCATTGCCTCATCGAACGTAGATCTGGTCGGCTGCAGCACCGCACCGAGCCGGGATTCAGACCATCGAGCACGCTGCTGACAACCGTTGTGAGCTCGTTCTCGAAGCGCGCGTTTCTCGGCGGACCGTAGCGGCTGTACTCGCGCAATTGTCGCGACGGAGATGATGGCATCGACTGAACGCGCCGATGGGCGAGATCGAAGACCGATTGCACACCTGAATAGTTCTGAGTGAGCCTCGATTGCAACGCCATTGACCAATCGACGCCGAGTCGGCAGCTATCATTTCTAACAAGAAGCGCGGCGCAAACTGCAAAATTCACGGAGAAAGGCAAAATAAATTCTAAATTAATTTATTTTTCAACGAGCCAAAACAAAAAAGAAAACTTTAAAAAAATACAACATTGGAAAAAAACAATAACAATAACAATAACAATAACAATAACAATAACAATAACAACAACAACAACAACAACAACAACAACATACGCGTCCAAAGGCGGGATCGAGGCGATGACCCGAGCGCTCGCGTTAGATCTCGCGCCCTACAACATT
>JAYVJD010000408.1:0-6209 GCA_043769625.1 Pseudomonadota bacterium
GGATTGGAAACCAGCACTCAATCGGTTTACTATTCAATTTGCGGAAAGAATGCCGCAGCAGTAATCAACCGCCACTTACACAAAATTCAGGACACCCCCAGGGTGCAATGAGTTTACGAATTCCGCCGCATGTAATTCGTAAGAGATTCAAATAAGTTGTGCCCGATTGGCGATTCATGCGGCGCAATTCACGCTGCTCATTGCCCTACCCTATTTGCCCTTGAGCTTTTTCACTAACGCCACGCCGGTCAACAGCTCAAGATGCGATTCGAGACGAATCACGCGGGCGGTTAAATCTTCTATCTTCGTTTGCTGCGACTTCATGGCCTCAGACTGGCGATGCACTTTATCTTCCAGCTTGATCATCGAAGTGAGCGCACCCCATATTTTTTCCGGGTATCCCATCAAGCGGCTTTCCGCGTCGTTGCCTTTGCTGCCTTGCTTTCCATCGCGGCTATGCGCTTATTGCTGGCTTCAATAAAATCCAGCGCATCGTCAATACTGCGGCCAGCGCGGTCTGCGGCGCCCTTCGCCGCATCAGCCAAAGCCATCAATTCGGCTTGGTCCTGGTCTGCCTGATAAGCAAACGCACCACGGCGCATTAACTCAGCGACAGGTAAACCGAGTCCCTCAGCTTTTTGAGCAATATCCTTTTTCTCCTGCGCAGTTGCTTGCACGACGATCCGTTCCACTGCAGCTTCAGCCATGACGACCTCCAGAAAATTAGGTACATGGACATTGTATGTACATAGGTTTTAGATGTCAAGATAGCGCAGAAATGACGCCAAATTTGGCGTTACGCGTGCCCTCGGCGCACCCTACCCACCAGCAAATCGCAGAGAGAATAAGGTTACTCTTCGGCGCCGACGCTCATTGCTGACTATCGGGGGCCGTCGGCGAGCACCTCTTTGAGCTGCGCGGTGATTCAGATTTGATGTGAAGGTGAAAGCGAGCTTTCTCGCCGCACCAGATTCTATAAAAGCGGCGGCAGCAGAAATAGCGGCGGCAAAAAGACAAAATAAAAAGCAGCACGGCGGGTTCGCCTTTTTGGGTTACTTTTTTGGCGAAGCAAAAAAGTGACTAGCCGCCGGGCTACCCCCGGCACTATCAATCAAACCATTGCGGCAACAGGCTTGTTAAGAAATTCATTACACCCATCCCACCCTAGCCCTCCCCTTGAAAGGGAGGGGATGTGGCGTGTCGTAGGCTGGCGCTGATAAGCCCAGCGCTTTTGAATCGCGGTTATGCTTACCCATTGGTGACGCCACAAGCTTTCCACCCCATCCCAGCCTTCCTCCGTTAAGCGGGAAGGAGCTTGTCATCCCGCACGATAACGAAGGATCTGCTTTTCGATTTTGATTTGACGTGCGTAACAGCAGATGCTTCGCTATTGCCCAGGATGACAAGAATATCTTTAATTTGGCGAATCAAAAAAGCGATTCGTAGCCAGTAACCTGGAAAAATTTCGTTGAAATTTGCTGCAGACTATTTGACCCTAACTTTTGCGCCCCCATCCGCCACCATCTCACCAATCACCACAGCCCGATCAAATCCATCATCACGAAATAACTTGAGCACAGCGTCCACGCTATTAGGTGAGCAAGACACCAACAAGCCACCGCTGGTTTGCGGGTCGGTCAACAACGCTTTTTGCGCGGGCGTAATATTCGCGCCGAGTTCTACTGACGCAGCGTAGCCCGCCCAATTGCGTCCTGATGCGCCGGTGACAAAACCGTCTGCCGCCATTTGTTCTACTCGCGCCAACAGCGGAATGTCCTTCATGTTGAGTTGCGCGGAAAGGTTGGCGCCTTTGCATAATTCGAGCAAATGTCCGAGCAGGCCGAAGCCGGTGACGTCGGTCAGCGCGTGGACGTCAGGCATATCGGCGAGCAGGCGGCCGGGTTTGTTGAGTTTGGTCGTGTTGGCAATCAACTCGGCGTAGCCGGTTGCATCGAGTTGGTCCTTTTTTATCGCAGCGGAGAGAATACCGACGCCGAGCGGTTTTCCGAGGATAAGTTTGTCGCCGGCTTTTGCGCCGCTATTTTTTTTCACCTTGGATGGATGCACCAAACCCATCACCACCAAACCGTATATCGGTTCGGCGGAATCGATGGTGTGGCCGCCCGCTATCGGAATGCCCGCTTCCGAGCACATGGCTTCGCCACCCTGAATAATTTTGCCGATGGTTTCTATCGGCAATTTGTCGATGGGCATGCCGACCAACGCCAGCGCCATAATCGGTGTGCCGCCCATGGCATACACATCGGAGATGGCATTGGTTGCCGCGATACGGCCGAAGTCATACGGATCATCAACGATGGGCATAAAAAAATCCGTCGTCGCAATCAAGGCTTGATGTTCATTAAGCAAATAAACCGCTGCGTCGTCGCTGGTTTCGATGCCGACAAGCAATTCTTTCGGCACTTTGTAACCTATTGATTTTTTTAAAATTTCAGACAATACGCCAGGCGCGATTTTGCAACCACAGCCGCCGCCGTGCGACAGCGAGGTGAGTTTAATTTTCAGATCAGTAGGTGAATTCATTTGGTTCTCCGTAACTTGAGTGCAGCATCAACTAGCGCGTTGACTGCGTTGTTTTCGCGTTCAGGGGTAAATAATACCATTCGCCGTTGGCATTGTTGTTTGAGTAGCTTGAGGAAGCCGGGTTCGCGTTCCGCTTGGTCGAGCAAAGCGGCCAGAGCCTTACTATCGCCGACGGGAAAATAACCGGCATAGTCGCGGCCCAGCATGCCGACGTTGCCCGGCACTTTACTAGCGATGACCGGCACACCGGACATAATCGCTTCGATAATCACATTCGCGCCGCCTTCCATCAAACTCGATATCACCATCACCTGCGCGCGCTTGATGCGCTGGCGTGTTTGCGCGTGGGATAATTCTTTTAGCCACACATAACGCGGATTGTTTTGTTCAAGCTGTTCAGCAGCGCGGCGAAATTTTTCTTCTTGCGCGTTACCAATATGAATCAATCGCAGCTTTGACGTTTCAGGCAAGAGAGCCAGCGCGCGCATCGGCGTGAGTGGATCTTTTACCTCGCGCATGTGCCCGACCAGAACTACATCGAAGTTTTTCTGACATGAGTGGTGCGGCATGAGCGCTCGTGCAGATTGATAAATCACAGTGCATTTTTTTTGCAATGATTTGGTAAGCTCATGCACACCTTCTTCCTGCAGCACCACAAGCTGGCTGGCAAGATTGAGCGAACGTTTAGCCGCCGCATCAACACGAATATCCTGATACAAATCCGTGCCGGTCAACACAACAATCAGCGGTTTATGTGGATAAGCCTTGGAGAAATTTTCAATCGGCCCTGCAGAACGACGGGCGTGTAAAGCAATCATACTATCCGGGGTGTCGCCAGTTTCATACCAATCGGGCACAATAGAAACTCGGTAGTGTGGCGCAAGAAACTGCGACCAACGAAACGCCGTTTGCCAATTACCGTTATTGGCTTTTTTCAGCGCTGGGCTGACAATTACAATTTTCTTCTTGGGAGTAGGCATAGTGTGGGATCAAGGTATCGCCGCCAGACACATGGACAAAAGAGCCATCGCGACGGCTCTCGATTATGTCCGTGAGTTTACATGGGACACGCTGGCCGATCTAGCCGCACATCAATGGCAGACGCCGAAACATGACGGAATCAATTTGCCCTTATGGGAATACGGCCATATCGGCTGGTTTTATGAATGGTGGATTTTGCGCGGCGCGCATAGTGAGGCGGGCGCGGAAGCCATTGCCACCTTCCCTTCAATATTAGAGCACGCCGACGATTTATTTGATTCGAATAAAATTGCCCATGCGGCACGCTGGCATCTTGAACTGCCGGACCAGCAATCTATTCAGGCATATCGGCGCGATGTGCAAAATGACTTGTTGCAAAAATTAGCCGCCGTCCTGAAAACCGATGAAGGATTATATTTTTTCCGCCTTGGTTTGTTTCACGAACTTATGCACGCCGAAGCACTCACCTACATGCGCCAAACTTTGCATATGCATGGCAAACCGACGTGGCGCACCCACTCAAGCGGAACCCCCGGCACGGCACTTTTGACTGGCGGAAAGTTTTTGCTTGGCATGACGCCTGCTGATGGATTTGCCTTTGATAATGAATTGTCGGGTCATGCGATTGAACTCAAGCCATTTGAAATAGACTTGGCACCGATAACCAACAAGCAATATTGCGCCTACATTGAGGCAGGCGGCGCCGTACCCGCGCATTGGCGCTTGAATAAATCCGGCTGGCTGCACCAATGGTTTGGTCAGTGGCAATATTTACCGAAAGACCATCCGGTGTGCCATATCAGCGCGGTTGAAGCTGATGCTTATTGTCAGTGGGCCAAGCGCCGTTTGCCGACTGCCGCAGAATGGGAATATGCCGCCGTCAATAAAAGCATCGAGTGGGGTGGCAATGTGTGGGAATGGACCGCATCTGCTTTCACGCCGTACCCCGGCTTTACGCCGGGCCCGTATAAAGAATATTCCGCACCGTGGTTCGACAACCACCGCGAAGTACGCGGTGGTTCTTTTGCCACTCACCCGATGATGCATCATCCACGCTACCGCAATTTTTATTTACCTCAGCGCCACGATATCTTTGTCGGCTTCAGAACTTGTGCGATTTAATTGAAAGAAAAAAATGAATAAGATGTTGAATCAACTCTCGGCAGAAAATCTGCTATTTGCACAAGACGTTTTACACGGATTAGCGCAACATCCCAAAACGCTGCCGTGCAAATGGTTTTATGACCAACGTGGTTCCGAGTTATTCGAACAAATCACCCAAACGCCAGAATATTATCCGACGCGAATCGAAACCGGATTATTACATCGGCTGACAGATGAACTGCCCACGCTATGCGGCGAATTGGAAACCGTGGTGGAACTGGGCAGCGGATCATCAAACAAAACGCGCATCTTATTGCAAAAGCTGGCGACCATCTCGGACTACTTCCCTATTGATATTTCCGAAGAATTTATCCTGCAAAGCGTGGCGGGGTTAAAGAAAGATTTTCCGCACATCACGATTACGCCAGCAGTCGGCGATTTTACTTTGCCATTGCAAATCGAAAAACTTCCCCAAGAAAAAAATAGAATTCTGGCCTTTTTTCCCGGCTCGACCATCGGCAATTTTTCCCCGCCGGAAGCGACAAAACTATTAGCCAACGTGAGACAAATGACCGGCGCGGGGAGCTGGCTGCTCATCGGCGTGGACATGACGCAAAACCAAGCCGCGCTCAACGCCGGTTACGACGACGCCCAAGGCATCACAGCGGAATTTAATGTAAATTTATTGCGCCGGGCAAACGAACAACTAAGCGCGAATTTCGACTTGACGACTTTCAGCCACGAAGCGCCATTCAATGCGGTAGAGAGCCGAGTCGAAATGCACTTGCGCAGCACCAAACGACAATCCGTGAATGTCCTCGGCCAGACCTTCTATTTCAACGAAGGCGAAACCATCCACACCGAAAATTCCTACAAATATTCGCAGGAAAAATTCCTCGGCATTGCAGAAGCGGCAGGCTGGAAATATGCGAAAGTATGGGCCGATGATACGGTTTCGCGCTTTGGGGAATTTTTGTTGCGTACTGATTAAGATCTCACAAATTTTCAAAAAGAATTCTTAACTGTCCTTTTGTTCAACAGCACTAGATACTATCTCGTGATAGAAGAAAACATAACTTCAGTGAGATATTTGTTGCGAGTCAGCCGGTTCCTTGTGCTGTTAACGGCCTCAGTCGCAGCGAGCTTGTAGTCCTCTGGCAGCTCTGCTTCGAAGCCCTCAAGAGCTTTTCGTACCATTTGTGGATCAAGACTACGCTTCTCTTTTTGCAGGTTCACTAACGCAACAATAAGTGAGAATATATTAGCCTTATTAAGCCAATAGGACTTTGTACGCAGACCCAGCCTTAGCACGAACTCTGCAGCAGACTCAAGTTGTTCAATAACTTGATCTTTGGCCTCAAATAATTGAGCATAGTCATCAAGATGTTCAATAGCTTTTTCGTTGCGGTTAGAGAACCCACCAATTACGGCTGACATGATATTTAGCGCATGCATAAGATTTGTTTTTCGGGCGATCTCGTGAGCATTGAAAATACCCTTATCGTTAAGTAGCGGGCCTGTAAATTATTTTGTGTAAGTACTTAGGCGGTTAATCACTGAGCGTTGATTCGATCAGCAAA